>CAYNUR010000200.1:0-2474 GCA_964400435.1 uncultured Candidatus Peribacteria bacterium | reverse complement strand
CCATATTCACGTTGTAGTACACCTGGTAAGAATTCAGATGGTGATCGGCGTGATTGGTGATCTCAAAAGCCATCGTGCGCGAAAACCAGCCCAAGTGATTCCAAACATGGCGACGGCCAATGGGCGCTCCCTTGATCCGAATCAGGCCGTAGTGCTGGAAATAGTTGAAGCTCTCAACCCAGCAGCGTGCCGTGACCTGCGCCCACAGCGCCAAGCCGTTAGCAATCAGTCCGCCAATCATGAAAATGATCGCGTGGAAGATGACCAGCGCCAGCAGAGCGCGATAACCGCGATGCTGAATGTTCCAGGGTGAGAGCCCTTTTTTCTTCAGGGCTTGGCCCTCCATTTTTTGCGCGAAGATCGTGCTTTCGATCAACGCACGGCCCGTGAAACTGTAGAGGTTGAGGCCGCGCTTGGCGGTGTCGCCGTCTTCCGTGGTCGCGACGTCGATGTGGTGATTGATCACGTGGCCAATGTCACGGGTGCAATCCAGATAGCAAAGCTGCACGTAGTGGCCAATGAAGCGCGCCACGGGACTGCGCATGTGATATAGCTCGTGGGACGCCGGCACCAATGGAATCACCCCCATCCAGGCGCAGCTCATCACGGCACCGACCATCTGCCAGCCCGTGAGATCGCCAGCCCCCGCGTGCAATGCCATGGGAACGTAAAGCAGTGGAGGACAGATGGCGCAGATCCAGATCGGAATATTCGCCAGGAACGCGTTGCTCATCTTTCGCATCGAATAGTCGCGCGGAAAAACCGAGTCGAGCACCGCGAGAATAGGAAATGATGCGATACCTACCCATACCCAATCCCCACCTACGATCATGCCGGCAAACGCCAGCGCCAGAACCAGGACCGGAGTCCAATATTTCAAGTAATCCATTTTTCTCTCCTGCAGCGAAACGTGTTGAAAATTGTTAGATATCCGAGTGCCAGCTAAGCCGCACCGAATTCGGGCAAAGTGGATGGGTGACTACAGCGCTGCGAGCACGGTGTCTGAGTCGGTGCGACGTTACGTCGTTCGGTGCTCATAGCAGCTTCGAGGCCCGTGCCTTGGCCACCGCGGCCGAACGGGTCTTCACCTCCAACTTGGCGTAGAGGTTGAAGAGATGGCCTTTGATCGTCTGCAAACTGAGGTTGAGCCGATCAGCAATTTGCTGGTTGCTCAGACCTGCTTCGATCAATTGCAACAGCTCCGTTTGGCGGGGCGTGAGCGGCTCGAAGATCTGGCCCTCTATCTGCAATTCATCGAGCTTGTCCTGAAAGCGTCGATTGGTCACTGGCAGACGCGTGCAGATGTCCTTGAAAAAGTGGCGCTCCACATCCAGGGCAAACCCCCAGGACGATGGCCGAGTTTCTTCCACGATGGATGCCACGCTCTGGGCAAGATCATCAAACGGGCGAACGATCTGTCGGGAGGCCGCGTAACTGATTGCCAGGCTCAAGTGCCGATGGGCTGCGTCCTGCCTGCTTTCCTGCAGCGCGAGCACCATTTGTGTCAGTGACAATTCCACCACGCGTAGCGCACGGCTACTTTTCCGTGCCTCGCGAAGGACACTGTCCAGGAAGTCATCGCCATAACTGGCCTTGCCTTCGGCCACACGTAAATCGATGACCGTCGCCTGATGCAAATCCAGGCTGTGCTGGGTTACCGCCCAGCGAGCCGGACTTAACGGTTTGTCCAGATGTAGGCCGCAATGCACGGCCTCCTCCCGAGCTTCTCGCAGCATGCCCAGCCGGAGCATCCGGCGGATCAGCGTGCAGGAAAACATGTAGGCGAGGCGAGGCGGATAGCAGTTGGCAATCTCCCGCAGATGCAACAGGTCGATCGCATCGCCGGGGCGTCCAGTCCATTGTTTGACCGCCGCCCCCAGCCCGCGCGCGATGACGTCGAGCAGACCATGACTTTGAGCCGTTCGCAAAGCCAGTTGCACCATGTCACTGGCTTCATGATCCAGACCCATTTCCACGGCGCATTCGGAAGCCAGAAACGCCAGTGTCCCGCAGATGCCCGTCCCATCGCTCAAAACGCCTCGGAGATTCTTGAGCGAGCTGGTGAGTTCCGGATAGGCTCCGGCGTAATTGCCTTCCATGACGGTCGGCATGGCGTTGAAAATCGTATTCCAACCCTTGGCGTAAGGGCTTCCACTCTGGAACGAAGCGGACTGGGACGTCAGGGCAGATTCCCGTGCCTCTTGGAAGCGATACTCGCTCGCGAAGAAGGCGCTCTGGGCACAATTGGCCACGACCACATCAAAGGCATCGTCGCCTTCCGAATGGCTTAACCAGATCCCGGCGCGATGCGACGCATCGGTGAGGCGATCCGTGAACACATCGATACAAATCTGGATGATCTCGATACGCCGACGCAGATCATGCAGGTGGTCGTTGTCCTTATCCTTCTCGAGCGACGCTTCGAGCTGGCGCGAATAAGTGTCCAACTGCTTGCGGCCGGAATCGTATTGCTG
>CAYNUR010000199.1:0-2483 GCA_964400435.1 uncultured Candidatus Peribacteria bacterium | reverse complement strand
AGGTTAATACTGTCCGTATTAATATCTACCTCGGCATTTAACACATCCAGGCCTGTGTTTTGGCCGTATTCAAATTGGTAACGGGCACGCTTTAACCGCTCTTTAGAGATGGCAAGAGCCGTTTCTAACGTATACGTGTTTTCCCTAAGCCGGGCCGCTTCGTAGTATACCGTAAACAGTTGCAGCAGCGTAGTTTCTATGGTTTGCCGTACTTCTAGTTCAGATTGTGCGGAGCGCTCCTTAAAGCGTTTGTACCGATAACGGCGACCCAACCCGTCAAATAAGGTATAATTTACGTTTAAAGCGGCGCTGTACTGCCGATTTTCAACTCCGTCATTCCTTATGAGATCGTCCCCGCTGGAGATGGTGTCTCGTAGCCTAACTACCCCCTCGGTATCTTGTCGGCTAATGTTGCTTGCTGCGGTGGCGGTAACGGTAGGCAAATAGCCCGAGTTAAGCACGCTAGCATTGTTTTCGTCAATTTCTCGTGTGTTGCGCACTACCTGAATACCGAGGTTGTTTTCCAGCACTAAGGCCACAGCTTCGGCTTTGGAGAGCAAGCTGTCTTGGGCCTGCAAGGCAGGGCCTACTAGTAGTACAAGCAGTAGACCTACTAAGCGTACCATCTTAATCCGCTTAAAATAAAGGAAGGCCGCTGCAAAGTCAAAAGCATTCGCAGAGCAGGGTATTGAGGGGGATGAGCCTACTACCTTTAGCGATAGATGGCGTAATAAGGACAAAGCCTGTTGGAGTCGTTTCATGGCATAGCGGATTACAGAGGTCGAGTGGCGGAGGCTTGGGGCAGGTTTTCCGTATTGTGCTGGCCATTTTGCGCTGCCAGCTGTTGTATTTCGTGTTGTTCTTTAATGGCGCGTTCTACGGTTTCGCGAGCCACCTTTTTCCCGGTCCACAAGCGTTGCGCGCTTACCTTTAGCGTATTGCTTAGCGATAGAAATAGGGGAAGCAATAAGAGGGTAAGCACTGTGGCAAAGGCAATGCCATAAGCCACAGAAATGGCCATAGGTTTTAGAAATTGCGCTTGCCGGCTCTTTTCGAGCAACAGCGGAGCTAGGCCGGCTATGGTGGTCAAGGAGGTTAAAAAGATCGCTCTAAAGCGAGAGCGTCCGGCTTCGTATAGGGCCTCTGTAAAGGCGATCCCATTGCGTAGATTGTCGTTGAATTTCCCGATAAACACCAACCCATCATTCACCATAACACCCACTAGGGCAATGATACCCAAGAGCGAGAGAATGTTAATGGGGAAGCCGTGTATCCAATGGCCACAAGCTACAGCAGTTAAGCTAAAGGGCACCAGTAATAAGAGAAGTAAGGGCTGACTAAAGCTGCGAAAGGTAAAGACAATGGTAATGTAGATGAGGAAGAGCACGGTAAAGCCTACAAACTGTAGGGAGTCTATAAGTTTATTAGCCTCGCGGTTTTGGCCTTCGTACGAGGGGGTAACGGAAGGGTATTTGGCACGAATATCGGGCATAACCTCGTTGCGAACCCAGTTCATGGCTTCGGTACCGCTGGTGGTTTCGGGGTTGCTAATATCGGCAGATACCTGAATTTCGCGCTGGCCATCTAAGTGGTTAATGGCAACCTCGCCGCGTGCGATGGCGTAGGTGGCAATTTCCTTTAGCGGAATGCGGGCCCCCGTAGGAGTAAGAATGCGCATATTATCTAAATCGGTAATAGACGAGCGGTTCTCACGGTCGTAGCGCACCCACACGCGTATCTCGTCTTGCCCCCGTTGAAAGCGTTGGGCCTGAGTGCCGAAAAAGCCCGCCCGCACCTGATCCATCAGCATACGGAGGTCTATCCCTAACGCATAGGCGTTTTCTTTTAACTGCAATCGTATCTCCTTAATGCCCGCCGGGTCGTTATCTTTTACATCTTTTAGCTGCGCGTTGTTGAGCATGGCGGTTTTTAAATCGTTCTTCGCCGCCTTTAGCTGGGGAATATCATTACTTAGAAGAGATACAGAAACAGGATCGCCCCCAAAGTTACCTCCGGAGCCATACGTTACACTTTCTGCCCCTATTACGGGGCCCATAAGCTCCCGTAGTCGTGTTGTAATGATATCGGCTCGTATCGCATCGGGGCGTTCCTCGCCAGGCAATAGGTTAATGCGTAGGCTGGCGTTAGCAGCACCGGGGCCTATGCGTTTAATAATGCTTTCGAACAGCATTTTGTCCGTGCCTTGTAGGTATTCATCGCTTAGCTCTCGGTTAACTATCTGCGCCTTGTCTTGAATGCGGCTGATGATGGAGTCGGTAATGCGCTCGTTTGTGCCTTCGGGCATGTTTAGGGTTACAGTTACCCTATCGCTGGCTACCTGCGGAAAGAAGGCAGTGCGGATAATACCGCCCCCAATGGCGCCCATGGTAAGCGCCAACGCTGTAAAAAAGAGGGCAAAAGAGAGCAACTTGTACTTGTGCTTGGCCACTCTCATAGTGACCTCATTTGAGTGCTGGTTGTTC
>CAYNUR010000198.1:0-2495 GCA_964400435.1 uncultured Candidatus Peribacteria bacterium | reverse complement strand
ATTCCTGTCGGAAAGAAGAATTTAAAAGAGCAATTGATAACAAATCCAGAAGAACTTAAAGATCTGTATTTAGAAACTTTTAAATTTAGGCTTCGTCACAGAAAGGCTAAGTCTGATGGTGAATTAATTCTCAATAGAAAAGAGGAGGTATTTAAGCTTAGATTATAATTAGCCAAGAAGAACAAACAGAATACTGGACTATGAAAGATTTAGAAATTGCTTTAAAAAAGCTAAAAACGGGGAAATGCAGGGATCCTGAAGGACTAATCAGGGAAGTTTTTAAAGAGGATGTAATAGGTGACGACCTAAAAAAGTCTTTGCTTCTGATGTACAACAAAATTAAATTTACAGGGAAAATACCTTCATTCATGAGGAAGGAAAACATATGTGCAATTTATAAAGGCCGTGGCCAAACTTCTGACCTTGAATCAGACCGAGGAATATTTTTGGTCAGTATTTTCCGGACAATTCTAATGACAATGATTTATAATGATAAATATGATACTATTGACAAAAGTATGTCGGATTCCAATATTGGTGCTAGAAAAGCAAAGAATATTAGAAATCATATATTTGTGGTGAACACAATAATTCATGATGTTCTTAACAAGAAGGCTAATGATCCTATAGATATAATGGTGTTAGACTATAAACAAATGTTTGACTCGGAATGTCTGTTCGAGGTGATGAATGATTTATATGAAGCTGGAGTAGATGATGACAAGTTTGGACTAATCTATGAAGCGAATAGAGAAAATTATGTTGCAGTCATGACTCCAAATGGAATATCTAGAAGAGAGGTATTTGAAGAAATAGTGATGCAGGGTGATGTCTTGGCCCCCTTATTGTCCAGCCTCCAAGTGGACACCATTGGGAAGGAGTGTTTGGAGGAGGGGAAGCTCCTCTATCATTTCAAGAACATTGTCCCCATACCCCCCTGGGGCTCGTAGACGACTTGATCACGATTAGTACCTGCGGTTTGAACACCACAAAAATGAATGAATATATCAACATAAAATCTGCACTAAAAAGACTACAGTTTGGCACAGCAAAGTGCATAAAGTTGCATGTGGGTAAGACTTGCAATGAAACTTTATGCAAGGACTTGTTTCTAGATGATTGGAAGTTAAAAGTTGAAAGAAATGATGATACTGGAGAAATTGCACAAGCAGAATATTTTGGAGGGGTAGAGAAATTGACACAAAAACAAGAACAAAAATACCTTGGTGATATAGTATCTGCTGATGGGAAACAAAATTCCAATATTCTGGCTAGAAAAAACAAAGGGCTTGGAATTATAAATCAAATTGAACAAATTTTGGACACAGTGTTTTATGGAAAGTACCATTTTGAAGTGGCCATGATTTTAAGATCCAGTTTATTTCTCTCTGCAGTACTATTAAATTCTGAGGCCTGGGTAAATTTGACCCATCAGAATATTAGAACATTGGAGAAAACTGACGAGATATTACTGTCAAGAATATTAGGTTGTGAAGCTAATACAAGCAATGCATACAAATACTTAGAACTCGGAATTTACCCCATCAGGTTTGAAATTATGAAACGCAATATTCTATTCCTGCAGTACATTCTCCAACAGGATGAAAATAGTATGATGTATCAGGTGTTCAAAGCAATTTGTGACAATCCAATCAAGAATGATTTTGTGAAAATTAGTAGAAAATATTTGAGCACTCTGAATATAAATCTATCATTTGAACAAATTGCTCAGATGTCAAAAAACAAGTTTAAAAAGATTGTCAAACAAAAAACAATGGAAGCTGCTTTTAACTACTTAATAGTGGAGAAAAACAAACAAACCAAAATATGTAATATTGAATACAGACAATTGAATATGCAGGAATATTTATTGGAAGGAAATAAGAACATACAAATATCCAAACTGATTTTTAAAGCCAGAGGGAAAACACTGGATATAAAAACAAATAAAAAGTGGAAATACGACGACGATTTGTGTGTTGGCTGTGGTGTAAATGTTGAAACTGTTGATGAAATACTGACCTGCACTGGATATAGTGATAAAAATGACACAACAAACAAATTAACTTTCAGTCTACTGTACAGTGGCCATACCAGGCAAATGGTGGAAATTGGAAAAGTGCTCCAGAAAAAGTTAAAAATGAGACAGAAAATCATTGAAGGGATAACTTGAAAATCTATCAACACATGGAGTTGTTAAATGCGCCATTTTTTAGGCACCGTGTGCTCAGTTAAACCTTGAGCTCTAGTTTAAATGTCATTTAATCTAGTTCGGATATAATATATATGTCCATACCAGTGCTTGGAAAACAAAATAGAGCGTTCTATGTGCCATGTTTAATTGTTGCCGGCAAGTGTTACCCTTTGTACAGAATTTCTGAGCAGATTCCAATCAGTGCACCAAATTTGTGTAGAATTTCTGAGCACATCAGTAATAGAATGCTTTTTTTCATAGCTATATTTATAAAATTCAAAAGAATCTTGCTTTTATAACC
>CAYNUR010000197.1:0-2519 GCA_964400435.1 uncultured Candidatus Peribacteria bacterium | reverse complement strand
AACTCTCTTCAGAAACTGTTTTACCCATAAAATCTTTATACAAATTTAAGAATTTTTTCTCAAAAACCTCATACTTCTTACCTTCCAATTTCTTATCAGACATCTTATTCAAAGTTTTTGCCGCATTTTCAAAATCTCCAGGACCTAGATACTCAAAAAACTCCATCAAAAAGTTTCCAAACTTGGTCTCAACATGAGCAACATTCGCAGCATCAACAAAATAAAACCCATCATTATTCAATATTATATTTCCAGGGTGAATATCTCCATGAAACTCGCCAACAATAAACATAAAAAAACCATGGAGTCTAAAAAGTTCCAACAACACATCATAGTTCAATTCACCTTCAGTTAAACGCTCATCCAAAGTCTTCCCAGGAATAAACTTCATTACTAATACATTTTTATTAGAATATTCCTCATAAAATTCTGGTAAACAAAAATCATTTAAATCAAACTTCTTAGAGTAATCCTTCTTCAATTTCTCAAATTTTTGCATACCTTTTATTTCGTTTCTCAAATCCAACTCTGTAACAGTATCTTTTTCAATTTGCTCTAAAACGCCCATAGGATCAGCTACTCGCTCTAAAGTCGGATAAAAGAAAAGCACAAACTTCACAAAACGCCTTAATTTTTTTACGTCATCCTCAAAAGTTTTCAAAAAATCAGACTTAATCAATTTAACAACAATTTCATCTCCATTATTCAATTTTCCACGATGAACTTGCCCAACAGAAGCAGCAGCTAAATGATTTTCATCAATTTCTTTTAGGTTTTTCTTTAAATTATCTGGAGCATTTTTCTCAAAAAGATCCTTAAAACCATTTTCCTCTAGAGGCATTGCGGCACGATAAAGCTTCGATAGATGCTGACACTTTTCTTCATTCAAAAAATCAATACGCAAAGCATACATTTGAGCAATTTTCACGGCCAAAAGTCCCATTTTTTGAATTTTCTCTAAATCAGGATGATTATTTTTTTTACTAAAAATCATCCACATTAACCTAATAAAATTTAAAACACTCATAAATTAAAGTTTCTTATTAATTGTATCCGGGGGATTAAAAGGAACTCCATACTTTTCAGAAATCAAATTTGCTGAAATTCTTCCCGATTCATAAATTGTCGGCAAACCACTCCCAGGATGCGTACCGCCGCCAACTAAATACAAATTATCCAATTCAGAAAATTTATTTCTTGGTCTAAAAATAAGCATTTGAGAAAGAATATGAGCAAGATTAAAAACAGATCCACAATAAACATTAAAATCTTCCACCCAATCTTCTGGAGTTAAAACTTTCTCCACTTCAATATTTTCCCGCAAATCAGAAACGCCCATTCTTTCCTCAATTCTATCCAAAACTTTTTCCTTATACTCATCAATATTTTCCTGCCAGTCAAAACCATTCTCAGTATTAATCATCGGAACTAAAACATAAACAGCTGATTTACCTTCTGGAGCCAAACTTTCATCAATTACAGAAGGATTATGAACATAAACAGACATATCTTTAGAAGGTTTCATATTCTCAAAGATCTCCTGAACGTTTTTCTTATAATCATCAGCAAAAATTATCGTATGATGTGGCCAATCATATTTTTTCTTCAATCCCAAATAAAGCATCATTGTTGAGCAAGAATACTTTTTTTTCTGCAATTTTTTCGAATTCCATTTTCGCAAAAGATTTTGTTTTTTAACTAATTCATCCATCGCATAAGCAAAATCAGCATTCAAGATAACCTCATCAGCTAAATGCTTTTTCCCATTTTTTAACTTCACACCCTTTACAGACTTCCCCTCAATCAACAATTCCTCAACATTAGAATTAAAATGAATTTTTCCACCAAGCTTTTTAAAAACCTCAGCCATTTTCACAGAAATCTGATTCAAACCTCCTTTCACATGATAAATTCCATATTTATGCTCGATGTAAGAAAGGATAGTAAAAACATGAGGACAATTCCATGGAGACATACCCAAATATTTCGACTGAAAAGTAAAAGCCATTTTCAAACGATCATCTGTAAAATATTTCCCAAGTTCATCAAAAACAGTCTTTCGAGAAATCAAATATGGAAAAGCTTTAAAAATCTCTTTCGAAAACATATCTTTCCAGGAGATATAAGGCTTTTGCAAAACAGCAAAAATAGTTCTAAACTTCTCATCATGATCTTCAATAAACTTCTTCAATCCATCAGCATCATTCTCAAATTTTGAAGAAATTTCCTTTTCCAACTCAAGCAAATCATCCATCACTTCAAAATTCAAATCTTCAAAACTCAAACGATATTTTTTTTCTAAACGAATAAAATCCAAATAATCATCTACATTTTCACCAACTTCTTCAAAAATCTCATCCAAAGTAAACTTTTGCAGCAAGAAAGTAGGGCCAACATCAAAAGTAAAATCTCCAATTTCAAAACTAGCATTACGGCCTCCCACCCGATCAGATTTCTCAAAAATCTCAACATCGAATCCCCTCTTTGCCAATATTAATCCTGAACTTAGACCTCCAGGC
>CAYNUR010000196.1:0-2572 GCA_964400435.1 uncultured Candidatus Peribacteria bacterium | reverse complement strand
GCTACAACACCTTTATTTAGTTCTACTATTACTTCATCAGAAAAATCTAATCTCTCACGAAATTTGGAAAACCACACCATTCTAACAGTGACCAAATCAACAAAAGGATGATCCAAAACGGATTGTAAAATCCTCAACTGACTTTCACTTTCCTTCAAGCTGAAATCCTTATTCCTCAAACAAACTTGAGCAATTTTATCCAAAGTAGAAATTGTTGCTCGTCGATGTTTTGCAATATCCTCAACAATTGAAATCGACTCACTAAAATAAACGGATTCTAGCCATTCTTTCTCTGTACTAGGCATTCTAGCCCTTAAACCTATGCCTTTCTCTAAAAATTGTTCAGTAAAAAATGCCAAATCTTTCCCTCTCAAAGACTGAAAAGTTTCTGGATTAATCAATTTTCTAAAAATATCTGGACGACAAGAATATTTTTTTAATAACTTCATCTTCTGAGATCTAGGCAATCTCGAATGAGCAAAAGCCTCAATCTTCACTAACTCACTTTTATCTCGAACCAATCTCACCCAATCTTGAAATGGAGCATTCAACTGAGCGGCAGAAATCAGCCGCAAAACCGGAGACGAATGCCTAAGAAAATCAGAATTAATCTCTGAAGGCAAATCATTTGGAACATTAAATTTCGGCAAATGCATCAATAATCCAATATCACTCTCAAAATCAACCAATCGCCCTTCTTCTTGCTCCAAAATAGGCTGTAAAATTACACCTCTCCTCATCAAATTATCACTCAATTTATTCAGAAGATCAAAACAACACGAAAGTAATTTCCTCTCTTCTTCAGACATACTGATAATCGCCAACTCACCAACTTGTTTATAAACATCAGGCTGATTAGAATTAACAAACAAAGCTTTGAGAAAAACTTCACCAATCTCTGGGTTTTCATTATGAAATTCCATCATCCGAACAACAACTTCATAATACTCCTTCATTAACTCTCCACCATCTTCACTTTGCTCATTCTCACAATACAAATCCCTAATTTTATTTCTAAAATAAGACCGCGATGAACTAATTCGTGAAACTCTATTTTGTGGTTCCTGAGCAAACTCTTTTAAATAGTTATCCCTTCTTTGATTCTCAAAACTTGCTACCTCAAAATCAGAAGAAGTTGTTAACTCCTCTTCATCATCCCACATCTCCATCAATTCAGAGATAGACATGATCAATAAATTAGAAATATTGTTATGTGAAGAAATTAACAATATTTCTAATTTAGAAACTAGTCAACAGCATTAAATGCAAGTCAATAAACTAGAACTTCAATAGTTTTTCAAAATGACTCTTATCATCGTAAGGACCAATCACAGCCAACTTCATTTTTTCCTCTACAAAAAGATCTTTTGCAATTCTATTAACGTCTTCAACTTTTACCGCTTCAATCAATTTAATTATTTCTTCAGGAGATTTAGCTTTACCATGAAGAAGTTCATATTTAGTTAAAAGATGAGCAAATTCCTCAGAATCTTCTAAACTCAAAACCATTTTACCTTTCAAATATGACTTTGCTTTTTTCAATTCAGCCTCAGGAATACCTTCATCTCGAACTAACCTATATTCATTAATTACACCTTTAATTGCATCATCAATTCTTTTCAAATCAACACCAGCATTAGTAACTATCGCACCACCGTCTTGATAGTTATCGGTCGTCGTTCGAATGTAATATGCTAAACCTTTAGCTTCGCGAACTCCTAAAAACATTCTACTACTCATATTTCCACCTAGAATCACTGATAAAAGTCTTTTTCCCCAATGATCAGGATGTTGTTCTGAATAACCAGGAAATCCTAATGCAATATGAGCTTGTTCAGTCTTTTTTTCTTTCAAATATACTTGTCCGCCATCAATATCTCTTAATGGTTGATATTCATATGCTTTTTCACTCGGACTCAGTTCAAAATACTTTTCAACAAGATCAACTGCTTGCGCATGTTCAATATTTCCAACTAAAGCAATTACCATATTATCAGTTGTATAAAGCTCTTTCTGATACTTTACAAAATCCTCATGATTCACAGAATTGATTAACTCTTTAGTCCCAATTTGATCCCAACCAAGTGGTTGATCACCAAAAATTAGTCGCTCAAAATTCCAACCAATTTGATACATCGGTGTATCTTGATACATATTATATTCCTCAAGAATAACACCTCTTTCTTTATCAATTTCTTCTTGAGCAAATTTAGAATGCACAAGCATATCTGAAAGCACATCAACAGCAACTTCCACATTTTCACTGGCAACTTTTACATAATAACCAGCATATTCTTTGCCAGTAAAAGCATTAAATTCACCACCAACAGAATCAATTGCTTCAGATACTTCTTTTGTATTTTTATAACGTTCAGCGCCCTTAAAGAACATATGCTCTAAAAAGTGAGAAATCCCACGAATCTCTTGAGTTTCATAACGTGAACCAGCTCCTGCCAAAATCAAAACCGTCACAGCTTTAGTTCCTTCTAACTTCTCAGAAACGACTCTTAAACCATTTTGAAGTGTTGTTCTTCTATACATAATTTAGATTTATCTTTTTTTATGTGAGAAT
>CAYNUR010000195.1:0-2573 GCA_964400435.1 uncultured Candidatus Peribacteria bacterium | reverse complement strand
AATCCAACATCTAATTTTCTACCTAAAGCTCTAGTTCTTTCAACTCCACCCACATCAGGAGCTACACAAATTAAATTTTTACTTTTAATTTTTCTCTTAATATGTCTAGCGAAGATTGGAGTTGAAAAAAGATTATCAACTGGAATATCGAAAAATCCTTGTATTTGACCTGCATGCAAATCAACAGTTACAACTCTATCTGCTCCAGCTTTTGTAATAAGATTTGAAACAAGTTTTGTCTCATTTTCAAGAAGTTTATTCCTCTGCTCTTTCGAGAGATTAGCAGATTCCATTTGTTTACGAGTATTGTCTAACCTTTCTAAATTTTTAGCTTCTTTTTTAGAAATTCTTTTTCCCTCTAAGCTAAAAACACTAAGTGTCTTATCTTTATAGGAAACACTATCCACTTTTGCTACTTCCGTTTCTAAATCTTTAAATTTAGCGATAATTTCAGTTATTAAGGCAGGATGATTTTTATGACAAATCACAACTGAAAGATATTTTCCAGCAACTCCAGTCAATTTAATATTAAAATTATCTACCTTAATGATTTCAATCATTCCACCCCCAATTGAAGAACCTGAAACTTCCATTTTGTAATCTCCTTTTTCTAGAACAATCTTAACAGTATTTGGATGACATTTTGGACCTAAATCCTTAGGAATAAATTCATACTCTAGCTTTTTCTCTGTTGCTATTTCAAAACTATCTTTAATCCTTGGATCACTTGTACGGAACTTCATTACTCCACCAAGTAAGGCTCTATCTGTTGCATGACCTTTGTAAACTTCTCCGAAGGAACCGTGCAAATAAAAGGTTACTTTTGTCGGTGCTTCATGAAAAAGTGCCCTTGCATACTGGCCAATTTTACAAGCGCCAGCAGTGTGTGAGCTTGATGGACCAACCATAATTGGCCCTGCGATATCAAATATTGAATAATTCGACATAGATCATAAATTGGTATTTTACATCAGTTTACTTTTTTTTTGACCTCTGTCCAGAAGATATTTTTAAGAAACAATATAAATCACACATCCGTCTAGTATTTATATTTGCGTAAATTTTTTTATCCTGATATCATGTTATGAATTCTTAAGAACATTAAAAAATAGATTTGTTGCAAAAAGTTTGAAGGCTGGCTTGTAGGCCCTCCCACCACCAGTCTACAAGTTAGCCTTCAGGCTTTGCGCTGGTTATCCTTGACCAAGATAACCGCCCAACCCGTTTCCTTGTGAAATGGTCTGGTGTCCTCCACAATCACCTCGTGCGATAGTGAGAGTTCACGTCAAACAGACGGCCGTGGCGAGGCAGAAAATATTGTCCAAAGTAAGGCTTGTGTAAATCTTGAATTGGTCTCCAAGAAACAAAAACAAAAATAAAAACATCTCGGCCTAAGCTCTATAATTTTTAGGTCGTTAGATACTGCGATTTGTTTCCCCCGTTAATTTATTAACGGGGTTTTTCTTTATACAAAAACAAATAGCATTTAACGCTATTAATACTATTGAAGAGTTATTTTATTGCTCTCTAAGTGGCTTAATTTGTCCATTGTCAGAGGCAGTACTGTTTTGTTGTTCAGAAGGTATTGGAGCTTGAGTATTATTTTGTATCGAGGCATTCGATTGAGGCTGCTGAACAGGTTGTCCTGTTACTCCAGGAGATTCTGTTGCTGGTACCAGAACTGGCTGTGATACTAATGTTTGGTTTGTAACTTGAGGTTGTTGGGGTTGTGGTACTGATTTTGCTTCAACTTGTTTTTTTTCTTCTTCCTCTTTAAACATTATCTCGTTTAATTCTAGATCTTCATCTTTGACAACAGTTTTTATTGGCCATGGTATTCTTATTCCATGAACTTCGAATTCTTTCTTAATATTTTTGATTAAATTACTTTTAACTTTTAACCAGCCACCTCTTGATTTCACCCAAGCCCTAAGCTTAAGCTGTATTGAGTTATCTGCAATATCACCTACTAGAACTGCAGGTTTTGGACGATCAAGTACGCCCTTTGTGTTTTTTAAGACGTGATTACTAATATTAACTGCATTCTCCAAATTATTTCTAAAATCAACTCCAACGACTACCTCAATTCTTCTCAGTGGATTACTTGTGTAGCTTGTTACTTGCTTTTTGAATAAATCAGCATTTGGA
This sequence comes from uncultured Candidatus Peribacteria bacterium, assembly GCA_964400435.1. GTDB lineage: Bacteria > Patescibacteriota > Gracilibacteria > UBA1369 > LOWO2-01-FULL-3 > CAYNUR01. Next base: position 425 of record CAYNUR010000195.1, on the reverse strand, counting down.
ACAATTACTTTTGTTCCATCGATTGCTTGCAAAATTGTTACTCTGGATTGTATCTCAACGACCTTTCCTAAAGTACTACCGACCTTGATAAAATCGCCTATTGAGAAATGCCTTCCCAATAGAATCATAACTCCTGCAAGGAAGTTCATAATCAAATCTTTCAAAGCGAAACCAACACCGAATGCAGCTGCTGCAATTATTGAGGTAAGATCGATTCCTGCAATTTTCAAACCTGCTGTGATACCAATTACCTGAATTGATGAGCTTGTGATTCGACCACCTAAAATCTGCAACTCCTTGTGTTCTTCTTCAATTCCCTTTTCTGCCAATTTGTTCTCTACGATATTTCTTGCGATTTTGGCAAAAAGAAAAGTGAAAATAATTACAAGTATTGCCACAATAAAAAGTGGTATTTTGGTAATTAT
>CAYNUR010000194.1:0-2611 GCA_964400435.1 uncultured Candidatus Peribacteria bacterium | reverse complement strand
CAATTAATCTAATAAAATCAAATCTTAAAAAAACTACTAAATCTCTTACAGAAACAGAAGTTGCCTGGAGAATTAAAGAAACAGGAATGAAAAACGGAGCAGAAGACGTTTCTTTTGAACCAATTGTTGCTTTTGGAAAAAACTCAGCAAGCCCTCACCATTCTCCAGGAAATACTAAACTAAAAAAAGGTGACATAGTCCTAATCGACATGGGCATGAAATACAAAGGATATTGCTCAGACATGACAAGAACATTTTTCACCGACAAACCAAAAAAAGAAGAATTAGAAGTGTACAATTTACTGCTAGATAGTCAGAAAAATGCAATAAAGAATATAAAAGCAGGAATGACTGGAGCAGAAGCTGATAAATTATCACGTGAATTAATTGAAAAAGCTGGATATGGCGAAAAATATACACACGCCGGAGGTCACGGTGTCGGATTAGACATTCATGAATCCCCTGCCCTCTCAGAAAAATACAAGAAAAAAATTCACAAAAACACAATTTTAACAATAGAACCAGGCATTTATATTGAAGGCAAATTTGGAATCAGAATTGAAGACATGGTAATAATTGGGAAAGAAAAAGCAAAGAACATAACAAAAGCGCCAAAAAGTCAAGAGATCCTACTAGGACTATAGTATAAATTGAACTAAAATATTGCTCGTGTTTTATTCATTACAAACCCCTTAATTAAGCCAATATGTGTGGAATATTTGCCTATCACGGCCACAGAAAAGATGCACCTGAAATGGTTATTGAAGGACTAAAAACTTTAGAATACCGAGGGTATGATTCTTGGGGTATTGCTTACAAAACAAATTCAAACATCGTTATTCATAAACAAATCGGGAAAATTAGTGATTTCAATATTGAAAAACTAAATCTAAAAGATTCTAGCTCTGCAATTGGTGAAACCGAAGATACCGATCAATTAAATATTTCTATCGGTCATTCAAGATGGGCAACACATGGAGGTGTGACCGACACAAACGCTCATCCACATTTTACCCAAGATAAAAAAATAGTCTTAGTCCATAATGGAATTTTTGAAAACTATCTTGAAATTAAAAAGTTTTTAGAATCGAAAGGGCACAAATTTGTATCAGAAACTGATACTGAAGTTATAGCCCATTTAATTGGTTTTCATAATAAAACTCATTCATTTGAAGAAAGTGTTAAATTAGCCACAAAAGAAATCGAAGGAAGATATGCCTTCGTAGCAATTCATAAAGAAGATCACCAAATTGTTGCAGCCAGAAAAGGCTCCCCACTAATTATTGGGGTTGGAGAAAAGGAAAGCGAATTCTTCATAGCATCTGACATTCCAGCCTTCTTACCATATACAAAAAAAGTAATTTATCTAGATGACAATCAACTACTAACTATAAAAGGTAACTCAATTAAATTCTATGACCTTGAAATTAACGAAGAAATTGATAAAAGAGTCGTAGAAATAGATCTTGATATAGAAAGTGCCGAAAAAGGAGACTTCCCACATTTCATGATTAAAGAAATCATGGAGCAAAAAGACACCTTACATCGGGCAATCAATCAAGACACTGAAATGATAGAAAAACTTGCCAATGAAATAAACAAAGCTTTTGGGACCTACTTTGTAGGATGTGGAACAGCAGGAAAAGTTTGTATGGTCGCAGAATATCTATTCTCAAAAATTGCAAAAAAACATATAAACTTTAGTTTCGGATCAGAATTTCCATATCATAAACACTTCCTGACCGATAAAACTCTAATGCTTTGCGTCTCACAATCTGGTGAAACTGCAGATACATTAGAAGCAATTGAAACTGCACAAGAAAAAAATGTAAAAATCGCTTCAATAATTAATGTTGAAAGCTCGACAATGGCAAGAATTTCAGACATTGTTATTCCAATCAAGGCTGGACCAGAAAAAGCAGTAGCTTCAACAAAAGCTACGACTTCACAACTAGCAATTTTAACACTTCTAGCATATACATGTGCTGGAAACATTGGTGAAGGAAAACAGTTATTAATTGATACTTCGAGCCAAATTAACGACATGTTAAATCCAAGATACGAAGATCACATCATGAAATTAGCTCAAAAAATTAAAAATTTTGAATCAATGTACATCATTGGAAGAGGACTAAACTATCCTATTGCTCTCGAAGCAGCAATCAAGCTTCAAGAAGTTTCCTATATTCATGCAGAAGGTTTCGCAGGTGGAGAGTTAAAACATGGACCAATTGCCCTAATTTCTGAAGGAACTCCAGTTGTTGCTTTGGTAGCAAACGATGAAACAAAAAAAGAAATCCTTTCAAACGCAATGGAAGTTAAGGCTAGAGGTGGATACATTATTGGAATTTGTCCTGATAATCATGAAGTATTCGACTTCTGGATCAGAGTACCAGACACAGGAAACACTTCACCAATAGTAAACATAATTCCAATTCAAATTTTGTCTTATCAACTAGCAGTATTAAGACAAAATGACCCAGATAAGCCAAGAAATTTAGCAAAAAGTGTAACCGTCAAATAGTTACACAACTCAAAATACAATCTTTATACTTTAAAAAAGGTCTTTTTTCTGCTAAAATATAAAGATTAAAAAAATAAAATGGCTCCA
>CAYNUR010000193.1:0-2615 GCA_964400435.1 uncultured Candidatus Peribacteria bacterium | reverse complement strand
TGATCTTCAATCATTGCTTTTAAGGGTGCAACCCCTGTTCCTGTAGAAATAAAAAATGTGTTTTGATTTTCTTCATTATTAAATAAGAATTTTCCGGTTGGTCCTAGAAATTCAATTTCATCACCTTCTTTAATAATATTTAGCCAATTACTTCCTCTACCGTCTTTAACAACTTTTACACAAATTCCTAAATCTTTCTCATTTTCTTGTGCACAGCAAAGTGAATATGCTCTGAAGCATGGAAATTTTTCTTTATTGTCTGCGATTTTGATATTAATAAATTGTCCTGCTTGATAGCTAGCTCCTTCTTCACAATGAAATTTTAGTTCGATTACATCATGTGTAAGTTGAAGTTTTTTTTCTAATTTTGCTTTTTTTAATGCCATTTTTTAAAGTGAGATTTGTGTTAATTCTTGTTCTTCCAGCTTTACTACTTTGTCTTGTTTTAAAGTGATATGGAATGGAATTTTTTGAATGGATTCATCATTTGTTAGAAGTTTTTTGAATTCTTCAAGATCGATTGTTCTAGGATTGTCTGCTTCTAAACTATATGGTGAAAATATTAATATTTCTAGATTTTCGCCTTCTACCATTTCAAAAACTTTTTCACTATCATTTCTTATGAATTCTGTTGGACAGCTTTCAATTGGAGAACATTCTACATAAGTTTTTAATTCGAAATGGTTTCCTTGTGCATTTCTACCAGTAAGCCATTGAGCAAAATCAATATTGAATACTTCTTCACCTGCTTTATTTGTGATTGATTTAATAAATCCAAATTGCTCTGAAGGAAGGTATGCTTGACCATTTTCATTGTATTCTACTTCTTCAATTTCATCGGAATTGTCATCAGAATTATTTTCTGTTGGAGTTGTACATCCAGTAATTAAGGTCAATATTGTAAGTAAAGATAGAAATTTGCCCCCTAATTTCATGGTGTGAATGTTAAATTTTAGGCTTATATTCTATTGCTAATTTGAAATTTTGCAAGTTTGTGAAGCTTACTGATTGTCGGAGAAATAAAAAGTTAATGCTGAACCTAGTAATCCTGAAAAGGTAGAAGATATTGCAAGTATTAAGGTCATACCGTTGTCGAATGTTAATTTGTTGAACCAAATTAAAACTAAAGAAATTAAAATTACAAAAGTTAAGATTATTGAAAAAATATAAAGAAGCTTTAAAGCTAAAGTGCTTCTAGATTTTTCTCTAATTTCTTCGACTGAACCACTAGTAACTAAATTTTGTGCTATTTCTTCTTCTTGTATTTCTGTGATTTCCATCAAATTTCATTTAAAATTTTTGCTGAAAAGGTTTTGATTTCTCCACATTTTGCACAAACATAACAAGTTGTCGGAATTCCTGTGGATGGATGAAAAACTAGTTTATTTTGTTTCTTTTCAATTTTAGTAAGTGCATATAATCCTTCTATTTTTTTCATTTTGTGCCCAAGGCAGACAGGATTTGAGCATCGTAAATTAATTGTGTTTTCTTGCATAATTCAACTTTAACTAGGTGAATAGTATCACTTTTTTAAGTTATGTCTACTTTTTGCTCTTTGTATATTTCTTGATGAATTCTCTGATTTTTTCTTCTTGAGAAATTGCATTTAAAGATCTTGTCGACAAGGTTTTGGATACAAACTCTCTTCCTACGATATTGTCTGTAACAGGGCCAGAAATTAAATCTAAAGGATTTTTTATTGCATTGCATATTTCATGGAATTTAACTGCTCCAACAGGATCATGAGCACAGCCGATATGGAGGTATGTATTTTCTGTTATCTCTTTATCAGATAGGCATTCTTTTACTCCGTATTCACCGTAGATTCCGTCACCAAATTCTATAACAATGAAGTCTGGATCGTTTTTTGATAGAAAATTGATTGCTCCCTTCGCGATATCTTTGATTAAAAATTTAGAGTTTGTCGTTGAAGGAATTCCTCCATCAATAAAACTTAAAACTTCTTTTGCTCCTGCTTTTTTCATTCCTTCGGTGTCTTTTATGCAAGCTACTCCTGATAATTTTGCTGCTAAGACATTATATTCTTTCGATAATTCCGAAATTATGATTTTAGATATTGTAGTTTTCCCTACATCCATGCAGGTTCCACTTATGATTATTAATTTTGATGTGTTGTGTAATTTTTTTTCAGAATCAAAAAAATTATAATCTGAAATATTTGCAATTTTATTATTAACAACTATTGCGCCTAAGACTTTTGCTTTTAATGGTTGGCCTACATCTTTCTCATTGAAATCAATGCATTGGCCTGCAACTCCTCCTAAATTTAAGATGTCAATTTCTTGGTTTAGCTTTATTGAATTTGGTACTTTTCCGACAAAGCCTTTTAGAGCGCTCCGATTGCCGAGTACAACTGCAATTTTTTGACCTTTTTTGAGTTTAGAAATTTTTCCATTTGGGGATTCCAATTGGTTGTATATATCTTTGCTTTCTAATATTTCTACAGCTAAAACAGTTCCTTCAACCGCAGGGATTTTAGTTGAAATTTGAACAATGTTTTTTAAAGGAATATTTTTTGCGGCAGATGAAATTTTGTCTATTTTTATCATTCTGAAGATTAAAGTGCATTTGTGTTAAGTCTTTTTCTTGTAAAT
>CAYNUR010000192.1:0-2650 GCA_964400435.1 uncultured Candidatus Peribacteria bacterium | reverse complement strand
ATCAAATTGTGGATGAGCCATAATTTCTTCTTGTGGATCAGTAGGAGTTCCTGCATCCATATTTTCTTGTGCAGTTTTGTCTCCGTCAGGTTGTCCACCTTCGTAACCTGAATTTAGGTCTGAGTTTTCTTCAGTACCAGCATCATACATCATAACATCAGCCATAACTTCCATATCCATGTCGTATTCAGCCATACCAACTACAAGACCATCGTTAGTTCCTACTGCCATAGCAGCGAAAGTAACACAAACAGATTCAGCATCCATTGGTGCCATTGGCATTAACATTTGAGTTTCTCCTCCTGGAGCCATAGCACCAGTCATTTCAACATCATAAACACCTTCTACACCGATAGCAGCCATAACTAAGTCCATAGGATCTCCCCATTCTGCAAGAGCTTCCCATGCCATAGTAGCCATCATATCTTCTGGAATAAGTGAAACATCACAACTGTGAGTTACAACTAGACCTGGAGAAATGTTCATTTCTACATCCATTTGTGCATCACTTGTATTTCTTACATCAACTGATACTTCCATCATTTCTTCTGGCATTAGTACCATATCAATTTTGTGGATAACACCATTTGTAGCTAAAACATCAGCTTCAACTACCATTGCGTCATTTACCATTACTCCGTCCTCATCAGAAAGAACAACTAAGTCTCTTCCTTCAGCAGTCATAACCATTTGAGCAGAAGCTAAATCTCCAGCCATAACATCAGCTGCAACAACGTGGTATGAAAGTACTTCTACCAACATATCCATGTTTTCTTCCATAAGTAATTCATCAAGAGCTCCTTCTGGAAGTGCATCGAATGCTTCGTTTGTTGGAGCGAAAACAGTGTAAGGACCATCTTCTTTTAGCATTTCAGTAAGACCAGCTGCTTCAACTGCAGCAACAAAAGTAGAAAGTTCCTCATCTTCCATAGCAATTTCTACGATATCCATAGTCATTTCATCACCTGGTTCGTCAACTACATCTTCCATCATGTCGTCCATGTACATTTGGTAAACGTCAGTTCCGTTTTCAAGAGTTTCGTAAGTAACCATGTAGTCAGCTCTTGACCCTAGGAACATATCTAGTTCTCCCATTTCATCTTTTAATATTCTAGCCATCATGTCAGCCATTTGATCTCTTTCAAGAGCTTGCATGAACCCAGTAATGTCGAATGGAATGTAATTTGCAGCAGCTGCTGCTTCAACTTGACCTCTATACCAAGTTGCTTCTGATTCAGTATCTTCATATTCAACTCCTAAACCGTTAAGAGTGATTTTTAGACCTTCAACAAAAGTAACTGTTTGAGCAGGTTTGAAAGTTCCATCTGTATAACCTTTTACCATGTCCATGTCAGCCATGAAGCATACGTATTTTGTATACCATTCACCTGGAGCTACATCTGGGAAACATTCATCATCTGAATATTCGTCGAAGTAATCATCTCCGTGACCTTCTCTAGTTGCCCATGTTTCAGCAATTGTTTTAACAATTTCTGCACGGTTACTAGTTCTGTCTGGTGCGAAAGTTCCATCCGCATTACCATTTAAAATACCTTCGTTATAAAGGTAAGCAATGGCATTAAAATAAAGATCACCTTCTTCTACATCTGGGAAATCCATAGTAGTAGTGACCATTACATCTTCTTCAACTGTAAAAGCAAATGCTGGCAGAGCCATCATAGCCATTACTGCTGTCATTGAGAAGATTGCTGTAAGCTTTCTTAACATTGTAGCTTGGGTTATAAAATGTATAGAAATAAGTCTAAGCCATTATACTCACCAAGTTTCACTTGATCAATTTCTTTTTTTGATTTCTTGTTGTCAAAGCTTTAACTCGTACTTTAAGTAAGTGGTGCCGATTCTTCTGTGTCGTGCTGAAGTTTTTTTCCTTTTTTGAAAAGATTAATAGTTTCTCTATCAATTGTTTTTGTTAAAAACAACATTCCTGCATATGTACACATTCCCAATGGTACTAATAATAGAATATTCCAGTTTTCTAAGTATTTATAAGAAAGTGGTTGAAGGGAATAGACGGTTACTCCCATAACTAAAGATGAAACAATAATTTTCGCTAGATTTTTGAAGCTAACTTTAAAATCTAAATGTTTCTTAGCTACAAAATAATTTGCGATTAAAATATAAAATTCACAAAGAACACTTGTTACAGCGGCACCGATGAAACCATAGATTGGTATGAAAATTAAATTTGTAACAATATTAAAAGCTACACATCCAGCATTAATATAAAGTAGTTTTTTTTGTTGATTTACTGCAATTAAGATAAAGGCGAAAAGCACATTAAGAAACTGGAATAAAAGAGCAAAGATTAAAATTTGTAAAGCTATGTCGGATCCATAAAATCCTTCATTTAAATCACTCAAGAATTCTGGCGAGGAAACTATGAAGATAATTGGGAAAGCAAGTATAAAACCTCCCACTACGATAGGAATTGAAAGTGCAGCAAGAAAATCGAAGGCATGACTAATTATGCTTTTGTATCTTTGAGATTTTTCCTTAATAGACTTAGTCAAAACTGGAAGAACTGAATTCATAAAATATAAAGGAATAATTGAAAAATGTTCGAGCATCTTCATTGCAACTCCATATACACCAACTTCTTCCTGCCCTCTGATAAACAATATAAAAAGGG
>CAYNUR010000191.1:0-2656 GCA_964400435.1 uncultured Candidatus Peribacteria bacterium | reverse complement strand
GTATAGTTTATCTAGGATGCAAACCTTTTTTGTTCAGAAATGATTTGTTAGAATCCTGCGGCAAAACAAATATTTAACGAAAAATTATGAGTGTTGATAATGTACTTTTAACAATTAAAGAATTACAGAAGCTTAAGGAGAAGTTGAAGGATGTTAAAAAAGATATCAAAAAAGAAGAAAAAATTGAGGATGATGAGTATCTTGAGCTGAAAAAGGCTTTAAAAGATTTAAAAGGGCAGGTTAAAGATTTCGAAGAAGACTTTTTGGAAGATTTACGTTCTAGTGATTTTTATAATAAGCTTCGTGAAATGAAGATGGAAACGGAAGAAAAAATTGCAAAGACAAATCAAAGACTTTTTGAACAAATTGGTAAACTTCCACCAAAAGTAGTGCAAATGGATCTAGAGACTGAGGCTGGAATGTTTAAGGTTCAAGTTCAGCCTGAAATGAGAGTTTATTTGAATGGAAAAGAGGAAAAACCAAGAACATAAATTATAGGGAGTTGTTTATTCCGACTAGAAGCATCATTGATATGGCAGCAAATTTCACCCATTTGTTGCCTTTTAAGTATTGAAGTTTTGTGCCAATTTGTGCACCAATTAGCGCTCCTGTTACTACTAGGATAGTGAATGGTATATTGAATTCTTCAGTTAAAGCTAGATAGCTAGTTTGGATAATATTGACAATGGAGTAGGAGAAAAAGGAGAGCGCAATTGCTTTAATGAAAGAAAGTCCAATAAAGATTACTAAAAATAATGTTAAAAGAATTCCAGTTCCTCCAAATAATCCATTTAGGATGTTTAGTAATAGAGAGAAAATAGCTGTTAAAATTAAGGTTGGGGGTGTTATTTTTCTTTGTTTGGAATCTTTTATTCCAATATTTTTAGATGCTAATATGTAGAATGCTGTGAATATCAGTGTTGTACTTAGTATAGTTTTGAATAATTCTTCGTTAGGTTTGTATTGAACAAAATATGTACCTATTCCTGTTCCTAGTAATGCGAATATTGTGATTGTGGCTAGTAGGGCTTTATTTATTTTGTTTTTGCCCGAGTGGATTTTTGCTGAAGTTAGAGTCATGGTTGTTGCTCCAATTTTTGTTGTTGTTAAGAGTGAAGCATAACTTTCTGATGTGATCTCTAAGAAAAGTGGGAACATTATTAGTGAAGAACCTCCACCAGCAAAAGATGCGATTAGAGTGGAAATGAATGAAATTAGTCCTCCAATTATTGTGGGAATAAGCTCTTCCATGATTTTGCTAAAATGGTTAATACGATACTTTCTTGCTTGTTTATGTCAAGTTTAAATGCTCAGTTTTTAGCTTGTTTATGTGATATAACTGAGATGTTTAGTAATTTATTTTATGGCTAAATCTAAAAGTTCATCTAAGGGAAAAAAAGTTGTTAAGTTGTCAAAAAAGGATGTTTTTGATGAAGCGGTTGGTTCAATGATTATTAATAAGCTTCCTGGTTATTTCTTGATACTTTGTTTGGCTACTGCTTTTGGATTTTTCGTTTATATTATGAGTCCTTTCTTGACGCCGATTTTTGCAGCTGCAATTTTTACAGTCGCTTTTTATCCAATTTTTAAGGCTTTAAATAAATTGTTTAGAGGTAGAAGTAGATTGGCTTCATTTTTTACTTGTTTTAGTGTTGTTGTTTTGATTTTAGCTCCAATGGTTTTAACTTCATTGATGCTTTTGGGGGAAACGACTGACTTATATCGTAGTGTTGAAGAAAAATTTGAATCTGGAGTTTTTGATAACTATTTATTGTGGGCGGAAGGTGGCTATATTTATGATTTTTTATATGACCTTATTCAAAGAACAGAAGGAATTGTCGATATTGAAAGTTTAGACTTGAGAGAGAATATTTTGAATATGGTTCAAAATATTAGTAGTTTTATTGGTCGAAATGCTGCAACTTTATTTAGTAGTGTAACTTTCTTAGTTGTTTCCTTGGTTGTAATGCTTTTTTCAATGTATTACTTCTTCAAAGATGGGAAAAAAATTGTTGAAAAAATTGGAGTGATTTCTCCGTTACCTTCTGTATATGAAAGTGAATTATTTGCGAAAATTCATTCGATGGTTAAGGCGATTGTTTTTGGAGTATTCTTAACTGCAATTTTGCAAGGTGTGGCTGGAGGAATAGGCTTCGCTATTGCTGGTTTGTCTAGTCCTGTTTTTTGGGGAACTATTATGTCATTTGCTTCTTTAATTCCTGTCGTTGGTACTACATTGATTTGGGTTCCAGCTGTGATAATTTTGTTAGCTTTAGGGAATTATGGTGCAGCAGTATTCCTATTAATTTGGGGAACTGTGGTTATAGGTTCTGTCGATAATATTATTCGTCCATATTTGATTGGTGGAAAAGCAAAAACTTATCCACTTTTAACTTTTGTTGTAATTTTAGGTGGTATCTTTGTAATGGGATTCAAGGGATTAATTGTTGGTCCTTTGGTTTTGATTATTCTTATGTCATTATTAGAAATATATCAGGCTGAATATAGCCGAGTACTAAAAGATTAATAACTATTAACTATGTCAAAAAAGAACAATAATAGTCATGTGCATTTTCTGTCTTTGATTGTTTTAATTTCCGGATTTTCTTTGTATACGCTTTTTTCTTTTCATAATTCTACAAATAAATATATAGAC
>CAYNUR010000190.1:0-2677 GCA_964400435.1 uncultured Candidatus Peribacteria bacterium | reverse complement strand
CAATGAAAACAGCAAATAAACCTTAAACAACAACGTTTAAAAATATAATAAACTGAAATGTAGCTGAAATAGTGCAGCTGAAGTGTACACAAGTAATTAAATAATTAAGTGAAAACAGTGTCTAATAAGATTTTCAGATTTAAATAATATTGGAAATGACTTAAGTCATGTAAGTTAAGATAGTGGTAGTATTTTGCCTGGCTTGGTTTACAAGCCAGGGCTTCAGTGCGAGGACACATTAGCATTTCAAAATGCAAAATAATCGGTTTGGTCGGAGGTCTTATGCTACTGCTGTAGCTACAGAGGATGTTAGTGATGGATTTGTGTCAGTATCTCCAAGGCAGAACATGATGAACAGAGCAATGAATGAAGGAAGAAATTTGAGAAAAGAAGCAGATAGTAAGAAACGGTATTTTCAGCAAAAATTGAATTTGGAAGGCAATAGGAAAAAGTTGGGCAAAGGAAATATTATTACTTTCCTTATAAATGATGACAATCAAGGCATTGAGAAAAGTGACATCAATAAAGTATTGAGAATTTCTGGATTTATTGTCGGCGACATAGAAGGAATTAAGCTGAATGACTTCCGGTCAAATCAGGTAGAAGTTCTCTTAAAGCCTGGGCTCTGTGTTGATGTTCAACAAATTGAAGAGAGACTTAGAAATGCAAACGTAGATGTAGCAGTTAGCAAGTTTGATCATGTGGAGGAATTTTTAATGATCTATGGGCTTCCACTTACCAGTGATATGGAAAACTTAGAACTTAAAATAGTGGATTCTTTAAAACCTTTTGTCAAAAAAGTCCTCGAGATTGTTCCATGCAAGCATAAAGCAGAAAAGAACGAAGACTTCTTTGCAGGGCATTACGATGGAAATTGGAGGGTTAAAGTTTCTCCTAAAGAAAAGCAACAAGTTCCAAACTTTATTGTTGTCGGACAAAACAGTCGGGTCATGGGGAAAGCAGTTTATACAAGAAAAGTTAGTCCTAAAGAGGAAATGTGTTCTGATTGCTTCAGCACTCAGCACTTTAAAAAAGCTCCTGAATGTCCTGGGCTACGTGATTGGTCTGATTACTGTAATGAGTTTGAAAGAAACTGGTCAGAACTTTCATTTGAAGAAGTAGATACTGACGAGGCAATAGCTACGCAGGACAATGAGGAGGCTAGGATGGTTGCATTAAGCAAGACTTTGATAGAGAATGTTGAAAGATTGGAAAAAGATAAAAATGAGCTTGTCCATACTTTAAAAGAACAAGAAATGTCCATTAAAAAGGTAGATGATCTTCAAAATGAGGTAGTCGAGCTTGTAAGCAAAACAGCTGAGTTGGAAAAAGAAAAAAATGAGCTGCTTGACACTGTCAAGAGGCAAGAAGTTGTCTCTTCCCAGGTGGGTGAGTTAGAGAAGGAAAAATCTGAGTTGGAACACAAATTAAAAGATTTCTCTACAGAAGCTGAGGAAAGTTCGAAAATATTAAATCAGACAGTCAGGACTATTTCTGATGAAAATAAAGAGTTAAAGGTGCGCCTTGCTAAGATTGCTGAAGAGAAGGCAAATCAAGCAACAGAGATTAATGAATTAGAGAAAACAATTGAGGAGCATCAGGCTTTGGTAAATGAAAAACACATTACTTTTCAAAGAATGGGGTCTCAAAGTGGAATGGTCGAATTTAATGAACTTGACTCAAGTTTAGAATATTCTCCAGTGGTTAAGGTTTCTAAATCTGAGGATAAAGGAACCCCCTCTAGAAGTCCAGGTACTGCATTAGAAAAGTCGGAGCTAACTGACAAAAAAAGACCTCTTGAGTCTCCAGGTAACAGTCCTCCGGATAAGAAAATAGTAAATTACCCTGAAGTTGGAAAAAAAATTTGGGTCCAAATGAAAGATGGAAATAAACCTGAGTATTTCGTCCAGTCCCAAAGAAATAAGAACACATTTAATGTATTAAATAGTGAAGGGTTAAAAATTTCAAAAAAATTTAAAGACCTTACTTGGGGATACATTACAGAGGAAGGGGGGAGCATGAATTTAAAATAGTAATAATTGCCAGTTCATCATTTAACATATTTAATTTTAATGCGTATAGAAGCAGAAGTATTGAAAAAATTGAGAAGTTCCTCGTTTTTTTTGACGATTATGACCCTCTTTTTGTTTGCATTCAAGAAATAAATGTTGTTAGTGCATTGAAAGTGTTTTCAGGGAAGTATCAAGTTTTTATTAATTTTGAGCCTGATTCAAAAGATGGGATTGGTATTGTAACACTAGTCAAGAAGGGAATCCCCGTTTCAGATAATATCATCGCCAAAAATGGTAGAATAATTGGTTTGAAAATTTTAAACTTGCAGCTTTGGAATGTCTATCCCCCATCTGGGTCCAAATTTAAAAAAGATCGAGAAATATTTTTTAGAGAAACTATGTGTAATTTGATGATGAATTGGAAAGATCAGTCAGAATTTATTCTTGAATCTGGGGACCACAATTGCACACACAGGTTAATTGACTCACTTCATAATAGTGCACAGCACTTGCAGTCGGGGCTGGTCAAGCATATGAAAATTCATGGCCTAAAAGATGATTTTTTGTCGGTTCACGGTGAGGATACTGTAATGTATTCTAGGATTACAGAAACTTCAAAGACTAGAATTGATTATATCCTTAGCAATAGCAACTCTTGTTCCTAT
>CAYNUR010000189.1:0-2708 GCA_964400435.1 uncultured Candidatus Peribacteria bacterium | reverse complement strand
ATCTTGCTCTTTTCACTCGCATTCACAGGGTTCCTGGTCAACGTCAACTCCATCCCAGCAGTCCTCAGATGGATCCATTACTTGTCAGTCTTTTTCTACGCCTTCGAATCAATGATGTCGACAGAACTCAAAGGCCAGTCGTCTACATTTTTGTACCAATCTGGTCCAACATCAGAGACCTTGGAGATTCCAGATATCAGCGGTGAGACCTTTTTGACCACCTTGGGATTTAATTGCGATGACACTACCAGAGACATCGGTGTCTTAGTTGGCGTTTACTATGGATTTGCCGTCCTCGCGCTGCTCTTTTTCCTTGTACGGCTTCCCCGCACAAACTCTGCACTGAGGACAACACTGACACATTTCTGGGCTCGTGTCCAGGCCAAATCTGCAAAGGTCTTCAACCATAGCTCCCACACATAGTTTTGTACTTCTAGGTAGAAACTGATACATGCATTCATTAGTTTGCACAGATTGTACTGTAACGATCTTCTTCGCTATAGCATTGGCTCTTCCTTGAGGGTTCTTACTTACTTCCCCCTTCTTCCCAGAGAGCGGATCACCCAGTGACTGGATTGAGAGGCGATTGTCTCGAGGCACATGCAACCTTGGAATAGTATTTACAGACTGCACGGTAGCGTCCTGTTTATACAACGGTATATTTTTATTTTCTGACGCTTTTTTCTTTCTCAAAGGGTGGTCGCAGCAACGCACGATTGAATTTTCTTTTAATTCTCACCATTTGCTGGCATGATGTATCTGTCTACACCTGTCGTCAAATCGACTGGATTTCAGCATCCAAAATTGTTTAAAATTACTGACGTAATACTTGAACACTTCTTAACAAGGATAAAGCTAAGATAAGATAAGATAAGATAAGATAAGATTTATTTACAGCGATGTGGACTGTACAATCTGTTTAGAGATTGTCAGTCATAATTCGCCAATACAATATACAATATACATTATACAACTATTAGCATCAGCATGATTCTGGTTCCATATTTCATTGTCTAGGTTCAATCATTATTTTCTTGATTCAAAAGATTTTGCATTGTAATTACACTTGCATTTTTTAATCTCTCTGTGTTTGCAAAATTCACTTTGAATTTTTCTTTCTTTCTTCTCTCCATTTTGTGTTTCGGGTCATTTCTTGGGAATAGATCATTTAAAGTGTTTGACATTATTCCATTCATTGCAAATCGTTTTGTCAGTTCCTTTCTCCGGTTTTCAAGTGTATCTAGATTCAAAATTTTTAATGCGTCGTTATAATTGTTGTATTTTTCTCTTAATACTAATTTTGCAAATGACTTCTGTGTTCTTTCTAGATTTTCTATATTTTCCTGTGTTAGTGATGAACCCCAGACAACACAGGATTGCTCTAACACACTTCTGCAGAAGATTTGCCAAAAATGAACCATTTCATTTGCTGAGGCACCAAAACTTTGCAAGGATCTAATCAATTGCATTCTAGAATTGACTTTCTTAATGATTTCATTGCAATTATCATCCCATGATAATTGATTATTGATTATTGTTCCCAAAATTTTCATTTTGTCCACTATTTCAATATTTGTTCCTTTTAAGTTCAGACGTGTTGAGAATTGATAGTTGTCAGTGAAGTTGAATATCATTGCTTTTGTTTTCTTTTCTGAAATTTGCATTTTCATTTTTTCTGTCCACGAGTTGATTTTATTGAGATATTCTTGGGATTTCAGATTTTCATTAGATATGAATTGGCCATGTGAAGGAATGTCGTTTGGTACGTGGTTCTTCACTAGTAAGGAGGATAATCCAATTGTCATCAGGTTGATTATTTCAAGTGTGCTGAGGTCATCAACAAACTTGAATCGGTCTTCTTCAGGTACACAGTCAGCACTGTCATTGGACTGGGAAAGGTATTCCCAATTCCCAAGGGAAGCACCCATTGCTCCACCCCCTGGGAGTTTTCTGGACTCTGATAGGACACCTTTCCATTTTACTTTCATTTCCCGATCTTCAAAATAGCTGATCAATATGGGGATTAGGGAGGGTCTTACACCATTTTTTAGGAATGATTTGACCCCTAGGGTGTGGCATTGTCTAGAATATGCTTGTTTCCAATCTATAAACAAACACAAAGCTGCATTTACTTCCCCCTTTGAATTTTTGTCAAGACTTGTTAGTATTCTGTTTATAAACCTGACAAGATAATGTTGAATACTTTTGTTTTCTTGATTTCCATATTGTCCCGGGTCAAGTTTGGGTGTCATATCAGATATGACCATTTCTGAAATGATTTTTTCCATGATTTTATTAAAATTGCAGAGATTTGCAATCGGTCTTAACATATCTCTGGTTTCAGGTGGGAATTGTTTTGGAATGGGTGTGATGGTTTCTCTCTTGTAGATCTTAGGCCAGTGACCCACCCTTAGTCCAGCATTTATAATGTTGGATAATGGAATACTGAGATAAAAAGCAAATTCTTTGATAATCCTTGGAGGAATGTCGCCAGGGGCAGTTGATTTATTGGTTTTTATATTTCTCAAATATTTCATCACTTTGTGTGGTTTGAATTGTGGTATTGATGATTGATTGAAAGGTGGTATAACGATTTCATCTTTGTTAATCTTTTCATACTCATTGCTTATTGCTGAGAAACTGTCTGCAATAGCTTCAGCTTGAGACTCTTGGGGAAGATGACTTATTTCATCTACTTCTACATTTTC
>CAYNUR010000188.1:0-2754 GCA_964400435.1 uncultured Candidatus Peribacteria bacterium | reverse complement strand
TATTTTCTTTTTTATGAATCTTTTTATTTTTTTGATGTTTTCCCTTGTTGTCACATATCTTTCCTTAATTTATTGGTTGGATAAAATGGTGATAACCAATTTACGTGTTGTTTATGTAAATTGGAAATATTTAACAGTTCGTGATGAATCTGAGGCCCTTTTGACAGATATTCAAGATATTCAGACTAATGAAAAGGGAATATTTTCATATTTTTGGATTTTTGACTTTGGTTCATTTACACTAGAAACTGCATCGGCTCATACCACGATTGTTTTTAAAAATGCACCTGACCCAGAGGGAATTAGAAGATACGTATATCATGTAAGACAACAATAATGATCGAAAGTAACGAAGAAGAAGTAAAGCGTTTAGTTACTTCTGACATACGTGAAAGTACTGGATTTGAAAATAAACTTAGGCCTCTTAACTTAGAGGAATATATTGGTCAAGACACAGTAAAGAACAACTTAAAAATTGCAATACAGGCTGCTAAATCCAGAAATGAATCATTGGATCATATATTACTTCACGGTGCACCTGGTCTCGGTAAGACAACGCTTGCTACGATAATTGCAAATGAATTTGGAGCTGGCATCAAGGTCACTTCTGGTCCAGCACTTGAGAAACAAGGTGATGTAGCTTCGATAATCTCTAATTTAAATGTGGGTGACATTTTATTCATTGATGAAATTCATCGTTTAAAACCTGTGGTGGAAGAGGTTTTATATACAGCTATGGAGGATTACGCGATAGATATTATTGTTGGAAAAGGACCTTCTGCTAGAAGTATGAGGATAGATTTACCAAAGTTCACAATGATTGGTGCAACCACAAAGGTAAACATGCTGTCTTCTCCGTTGAGAGATAGATTTGGGAATGTATTTAGACTACAGTTTTACGACAACAATGACGTAAAAAAGATTATTCAGCGTTCTGCTGATATTCTTGGAGTGAAACTTGATGATGAGGCCTCAAAAATATTGGCGAAAGCTTCTCGAAAAACACCTCGGATTGCGAATAGACTTCTCAAACGCGTTAGAGATTATTCCCAAGTAAAGAAAATGGATATTGTTAATGTAGAAAATATTGAATCTGCACTTGAAGCATTGGGGGTTGACCTAATTGGTTTAGACCATAGAGATAGAGAAATTTTAGCAGTACTAATTGATAACTTTGATGGAGGACCTGTTGGGTTAAGCACATTGGCTGCCGCTTCTAGAGAAGATCAGAGCACATTGGAAGAAATATATGAGCCATTTTTAATTCAACAGGGTTTTCTAGAAAGAACATCTCGCGGACGTGTCGCAACAAGTAAGGCATATAAGCACTTGAACAGATTGATTTAAAGCTGGTTTTGTACTATATTTCCTCAGTAAATTACTAAGCTAATAACATGAATTTACTTAAGAAATCAAAATACGTTTTAATTACATTATCTGCCTTAATTATGACTGCCTGTGGGGCTGGTGAGGTGGAAGTTCATGATGACCCTAAGTTTACAAGTTTAACTGGGGTTTTAGATGAGCAATCTAGTTCTGATAGTCGTGCTGGAACTCATATCTTAACTAATGCTGCTGGTGAAGAATTTTTAGTAAATAGTGTCGCGATTAATCTATCAGGTGAACAATACCTTGGTAATGAAGTTGAATTAACTGGTGTGATGGACGATGAAGCTGGAATTTTTACTGTATCAGGAGTTTCAGTTGTAAATGTCTTAGATGGTGACAATGAGGAAAGTGAACTTGAATTGTACAAGAACTCTGAATTAGGATTCCAAATCGGGTACTATAGCAATTGGGAAATAAACGAGGATGGTAGCAGTGTAGAGTTTTATTTTAAAGACTCTGAGATGGACGCTTCTGTTCTTCTGGATCACTACACTTTCTCTTACGAGCAATCTGTTTTTGATACTGAGGACGAAGATAGTCCATTGGCAAGTTATATGGCTCGCAATTATCCTGAGGTAGGTAATTATTCAGATTTAGTAAATTATGTCGGAATTGACTCTCAGGAGGCTGTTAAAATCGAGGATGGAGACCTTGTAACTTACTTTTTATATAGAAATGGTTTTATTTATGAAATCGTTTTTAGATCTAGTGGTGAACTTGAGTTAGAAAATGTTTTTAATGAAATGTTGTCTGAGTTTAGGTTTATTGGCTTTACTCCTTCTGATGACTCAACTGAAGATGAAGAGCCAAGTGAAGAAGATGATGAAATTGATTCTAAAGACGAAGAACTGCCCCAAGTTGATTTAGACTTTACGGAGTTTGATAGTTTATCTTTTGAATTTAAGGCTAGCTATCCATCAAGCTGGTATTATGCTGGTGCTTCAACTCAAGAGGCCGGAGTCATTCGACACTATGGATTTAGCGATGAAGCAATCGATGACAATAATGAGATCCTTAGTCTTGATATTCTAAGCTCAAGTGCACCTACTGGTTCAAAAGTTAATATTGATGGAAAAACATTGACTGTTGTTCAAAACTCTCAAGAGGTAGAGGTTTTTACTGAGGTAAATGGTAGAACTTATAGACTTTCTGGGCCTAGTGATTACGCTGATGTTTTAAAAATAATGGCTGCAAGTATTGAAAAAATTCAAGCTGAAGAAATGAGTCAATAACTAAACTTGACCCACACAACTTAGCACTCTATAATTATGAGTGCTAAGTTGACTATCTATTGCAATACTACTTTTTCATCTCTCGTAAAGAAGAATTGAGTAATAGTAATTCAACTGGCACGATATATATGAT
>CAYNUR010000187.1:0-2762 GCA_964400435.1 uncultured Candidatus Peribacteria bacterium | reverse complement strand
CTTAGAATACACAGCTGGCTGCTTTCATAATTTTTGGTGCGAAAAAAACTAACCAATTTTCAGATTGAGAAAGAAAAAATCTACAATGGCCACCATGTAGCTTTCATCTAAAATAGACTAAACTTTTAGTGATATTTTACCTTAAAGTGAATGATATAGAAGTTTAAAAATGACAGAAATCGACCAAGAAACTCTTGACCTTCTTAAAATTATAGGTTTTGATGATGAAAATCTAAAAATAATTCCAACAATGAAGTCGCTGATAACCAAATTTAGAAAAATGGCGCTACTTAAACATCCTGACAAACCAGGTGGGTCTAAGGAACAATTCCAAGACTTACTAGGTGCTTTTGAGAAACTTGGAAAATTAATCGATGACAAAGTTAGTGATGACGATATAGATGATGATGAAGAATTGAAGGCCAGAAATGCGTTTAATAACCTTAATTTCACAAAGATGAACACATCTTGTTTCACAGTTTTTATTAAAACTTGTCTGTACAAATACCGGGAGAGTGTTCTAACTAAAAAGTATAGTGCTCCTATCGACAGAACTGAAAATAACAATGGAAAACAGTGGACGGTTTCCAAGTTTAAAGATGACGAAGAACATCCAGAAACGAACGTTTACATTACGATGTGGGAGAAGAAAAGAAACGCTAAAAGCACAATGCAAGTCCAATCTGAGAATAAGCGTCAATATATGAATGCATACTATGTAACAAAGGTTATTCCTCTTCTATATGAAGAAGTAATAGAAATCAATACTACAGTACTCCCTACGGTTCGACCTGGACCTTCCAAAAAGTCCTCGTCAAAACAGCCTACAAATGTTAAGACTTCTAACAGAAAATCTAACTATAATTGTAAGTTTTGTGATTTCAAAGGCAAAAACATGAGTCAGCTAAACCGTCATAACCAATCTGAACACAGAAAATGTCTCAATTTTGGTGAATTAAACCAGGATGAGTTAACAAGTACAAAATCCCCTTTACCTTTTCAGTATGTAACATTGAACAGTCCCCTGGTATCTGAGTTCCAGTTCCCCAAATTCAGTTGTTTTGATTGTAGAGAAGGATTTGTAACAGTGAATGCCTTGTCTGAACATGAAAAGGAGAAGCACGAAAATAATTGTAAAAAGTGTGGTAAATTTTTCTTTAATCTAAACGATTTGAATAAGCACAATCAATCTGACCATGCTGAACATCTATCACAGCTCTCTAAGGACAATAAGATCGATGGTATTAATGACGAGGTTCCTAAATCATTAACACAGTCGGATGATGTCATCAAGGAGGTCGTTATCGAACAAGAGAAAACTCCCAGTAATGCCGAGGAGAACCTCAGTGATAAAGATAAACAGAATGGTCATAATGAGACTTCCTCTTATCATCCAATACCTGATGTTCATGGGAACGATGCCTCTCTTAATGGAATTGAAAAGGAAACGCCAGCCACTTCTGCTTCTGACCAAAATATATATGAAGTAGAAAAGGAAACACAGTCGGATGATAGCATCAAGGATGCCTCTATCGAGCAGTTTAAAACTGCCAGAATTGCCGAGGAGAACCACAGTAATAAAGTACCTGATGTTCATGGGAATAATGCCTCTCCTAATGGAATTGAAAAAGAAACGCCAACAAATTCTGATTCTGATCAAAATATGTATGAAGTAGAAAAGGAACCATCAGTCTCTCCTGCCCAAAATAGAATGGCAGTGGATAACTTTATTACTTTAGAGAAGGAGCACAAGGACCTACTTGACAGGTATAATAGGCTTGATGTTCTGTATAATGCTCTGCTAAATGAGAAAAATATAATATCTGAAAGGAACGGTGAATTAAATTCTAATACTGAGGAGTTGAAGAAAGAAATCGAAAATTTGAAAAAGAGCAGCTTAAAAAGGGAAAAAATGTTCAGAACAGTCAGAAGAGATCTTGAGGATAAATTGGAAGAAAGTTATGAGACTGCCAATAAGTATGTTCAAGAAAATGTAAAACTAGCGGAGGAGAAGAGAGTACTCAAGGAAATTAGAAGGGTTGAAAACTTGCAGAACAGCCAGCGAAAGACTGATAGTGACATTGGTGATTGGTCAGAACATATCGATGATGACGATGAACTTGTTAGCTTTCATTTACAGCAAAATATTGACAGAGGTCGTGAGAGATGTGAACATTACAATTGTAAAGAGTGTAGTTTTAAATCAAATACAGAGATTCGTCTACAAAACCACATGAGAAGTCAACATTTGAAATGTGAACAGTGTAACTTCAATGCAAAGACTAAAGTACAACTATTTATGCACAAAGAAGCTCACCATAAACAAAATAGTAGGGAAGAATATCACGTTGACCAACATCCTTTTGGTTGTAGCAAGTGTGATTTCCGAGCTAGAACTGCATATCAAATGGGTAGGCACATGGAAGTTCGGCATCAAAGGACCTGCCTACACTGGTCTAGGGGTTATTGTCGCTATGGAGAATTATGCTGGCTAGAACATCCAAATATCAGCCAGGGCAGCTATCAAAAACAAAACGTTGAAAGTCCAGTCAGTCCGGCACATAAAAATGTTTCCTGCTGGTATCAAGATCGATGTACAAGGAATAATTGTCGGTACCAACATTCTCAGACTCAGCCGTGTCACTTCCAGGAATTCTGCCAAAATAGCCAATGTCAATTCGTCCATTACAACAAGACTTTTTTAGGGAGAAAGTATTAAGTTCTGCTGCTGCTGAAAGTACAAAGAATATTAAGTGTAAAAA
>CAYNUR010000186.1:0-2762 GCA_964400435.1 uncultured Candidatus Peribacteria bacterium | reverse complement strand
ACTAATAATAGACCAGTATTGATTAGGTAAAAAATTAAGCTTCCGATGTCTATCCCGAGACCATTTAATTTGTCCATAAGCTAATTGTACTTTATTAAAATGCGAAAAGGATGATCATAGCAACTACTAGTGAGTAAATTGCTGTAGATTCTACTAGGGCAATTGCCACAATCATGTTTGTAAATAATTTATCAGCGATTTTTGGATTTCTTGCCATGCCTTCTAGAGCTTTTGCTGCTAAGAATCCTTCACCAATAGCTGAACCGATTGCACCTAGACCCATACAAAGTCCTGCAGATAATAATTTGATTTCTTCCATTGTGTTTTTTAGTTAAAAAATTTGATAAAAATTTAAATGGTTTGATTAGTCATTTCTAGTTCAGAAACTTTCGCTTCTTCTTCAGGTTTTTTTACTGCGTTTAAACTGCTACTGATGTAAAGAATCGATAGCATTGTAAATACGAATGCTTGAACAACTCCACTTAGAATACCCAAAACTACGAATGGCATAGGTATTAAGTATCTAGTGAATATTGTAAGGCCGCCTATGATTCCAACGACGATACTTCCAGCAAACATATTTCCAAATAAACGAGTTGATAATGAAGCCAATTTAGCGAATTCTCCAATAATATCTAGTAAACCTAAGAATAAATCGAGAAATGCCATAGGTAAGTCTTTTATAGATTTAATCTTAAAGAATTGACCTATTTTTATGTAATTTCCGATATGTCTGATAGGAGAGATTGCGAATGCTAAAACGTGAGACAATATAAGTATTAACAGTGTTAATGCAATTGGTGCACTGTAGTGAGATGTTGGCAATCTGAATAGATTTTGAACTTTAACTGTTCCATCAGTAACAACATTAGCTGTAGTACTGTCTAAAAATGGAAGAAGTAAAAGTTGATTAGCTATTAATAAGAAAAAGAAAATTGTAAAAATAAGTGGGAAGAATTTTAATGCTCTTTCCCGTGAACCAAATGGTTGTTCCATTTTGTCGAGAATGAAATCCATCATTGATTCATAAATAACTTGTGCCTTTGAAGGTCGAACGCCAGAATTTTTTCTGATAATGATTGCAAGAATAATTACAATCAATGAGGTTAGTATTGTTGAAACATGTGCGCTTGTAACAGCAAAGCTTCCGATGTCTAAAATTGCTGGTGGAGCTATTTGTACTTCTGGAATGTTAGACATTAATTATTGTATTTTATTGAGATGATTTTGTGCGTAGTGTTTAAACTTTTTATAAAGTATAAACATTGAGAGAGGAAAGCTAATGACTAGTCCAGCGATGAATAAAATTGGTTGTGTTCCAAGTTTCTCATCAATGAAGTAACCTCCCCCGGCTAGCAATCCCAGACATACCAATGTATATCCTGTTGAGTGTAAAAAAATTGTCAATCTACTGTTCGCAAATGTGTCTAGTATGTTGTTTTGCTCTTTTTCTTGCGTTTTTTCTTTCATCTTCTATTTAAATTCGGGAAGTATATTAGTAATCGATTTGAAAATTACAAGGCTAATGGGATTGACTGGAGCTGAGAATTGTTGAGGGGTTTACGATTTCTGTCTCTGCTATTGTTTTAATATTCTCTAAAATTGTTTTACCGTAGCTCTTTGTAATCGGTCGGGAGTCTAGCAGTAAAATCTCTTTTTTCTCTTTATTTGTGTTAAAAATGAATTTATTGATGATTTTTTTCAGAGAATAGTTTACTCTAGGAATTTGCAATTCTTCGAATGGGTTTACGAAAAGTTGACTTTTACTTGTAATAAAAGTGTGACTTGGGGCATCGAAAGGTAGTTTGAGGATAATTAATTTTTCGATTTCTTCTGGATAAGCAAAACTATTCCAGTAGCCGGGTGTTACAAAAATAACTGATTTTTCAGGAGCTAACATGAATTTTTCTGAAATTTTTCCAATCGACCCAGTAAGTTGAGAGTTGATATTTATGTCATCAAGAACATTACTCATTAACAAAGTGTATTCCTCTAAGTGCTTTTTTGCGTTGAAGATTACGGCTGTTCTGCCTTTTGCTTCTTTTAAATAGTTTGTGAGAAATTCTTCGGGGTTGTTTATATCGTTCTTAGCGACTTTAATTGTAAGGTTCTCGATTTTTTTGTGAAAACTTTTGAAATCTAGTTCTGGTTTGAGACTATAAGTTTTTTTGCAGAAAGTTGCATCGTCTTCTAAATCAAAGGTTTCATTTATAAGTATGTAGTTTTCGCAATTATTTAAAGTTTGATCTGTTTTTTCATTTAGATGAATTGGGGTGCTTTTGATGATTATGTTTTCGTTGTAGTCTTTTTCAAACCAAATTATTTCTTTACTTAAATTGGTTTCGTAGAAAACTCTTTTTAATTTTGAGAGTTGTAGTTTCCAATATTTTAAGTGTACAAGTGTATCTTCGTTTTGAACTTCAGAGAGTTCGTGTGAAATTTCGAATATGTTTTTAATTGCTTCTTTAATTTGATTCCATTCTCGTGTGCTAACAACAGTTTCGTTAATTGTGCTTTTAGGATTGAAGAGGTTTTGATCATTGAATTTTTCAAAGATGATTCCAACAAGACCAAAAAGAATCGTGCATTTTGAATTGATTGCTTCAAGAGATGGATTTTCAGGGAAGTGTTTTTTGATGTCTTGAATAGGGAATTGAAGCTGTTCAAGATTTAAATAAATTGATTCGAAAAATTGAAGGTCATTATTAAATTTTTCGTAATCAAAAATTATTAATTTTTTGTATTTGTTCTGAGGATTATCG
>CAYNUR010000185.1:0-2781 GCA_964400435.1 uncultured Candidatus Peribacteria bacterium | reverse complement strand
ATAAACACCTGAGGAGTATCAGTTCTATTATTGGATTTCATTTTCATTTCAGTAGCTAATTCAACATCATTCGTAATGTTTTTTTCAGCAAACTCTACACCCTTACTTTTTAAAAGGTCCTTGCATTCTTTTGAATAAGGACAATCATTTTTCGTATAAATTACAACATTAGCCATATTTTTTATTTGTTATTGAATAAATTTTTTCTTATGCAATATGATACTCTTTTCCTTGAATAATACAAACTGCCCGATAAATTTGTTCCAATAGAAAAAGTCTAATCATTTGGTGTGTAAATGTCATCTTAGACATCGAAAGGACCATGTCAGCTTTATTTATTACTTCTTCTGCTAGACCAAATGGCCCTCCGATTACGATGCAAATCGATCTTCCTATATCTTTTTTGGATTTTAAAATTTTTGCAAAATTCACTGACCCCATTTCTTTACCTTTTTCGTCTAGTATTAGTAAATAATCTCCATTATTTAATGCTTTCAAAATCTGTTGTCCTTCTTCATCGACACATTTTTTCACTGGAAAAGTTTTACTTGGAGAAACCTCTTTCAAAGTCATAAATTCCAAGTTTACAAAAGGTTTGAGACGTTTCAAATATTCAGAAATACCTGCATCCAAATAATTGTCTTTATTTTTTCCAATTTGAATAATTCTAATTTTCATCGAATAATTAATTTAAGCTAAAAACAAAATCAGACTATGTTAAACTCTAGCTCATGAAAAGTAAAAAATTCACAATTTACACAGATGGAAGTTGCTTAGGAAATCCTGGTCCAGGAGGGTGGGGAGTTGTTATTCTTGACCAAAACGAAGTAGAAATAACGACATTATCAGGTCAGGCAGAGGACACTACAAACAACCGTATGGAAATGACTGCAATTATAAAGGCATTGGAATGGATTCATCGAAAATCTGGAATTGAAAAGGAATCACTACATTCAATTAAAATTGATATCCACAGTGATTCAAACCTTATAATCCAAACTTTGAACAAAGGTTGGAAGAAAAAAGCAAATACAGACCTCTGGTCAGAAATTGATAAACTAAGAGCTTGGTTAGATATCAGTTGGAATTGGGTGAAAGCTCATCACACGAATCAATACAACAACCACGCTGACGAACTAGCTTTCAATGCAGCACAAAAAGCCAAAGCTAGTATTTAGACTTTGGCTAAAAATGCACAACAAGTTACTCTTCTAGTTTATTCATTAAAGCATCTTTGCTTTGGAATCCAACCATTCTATCCACTTCTTTTCCATCTTTAAATACAATTAAAGTAGGGATACTTTGCACACCAAACTTTTGTGCAGTTTCAGGACTTGCATCAACATCACATTTTCCAATTTTCCATTTTCCCTCAAATTCTTTTGCTAATTCGTCAATTACAGGGGCCATCATTTTACATGGTCCACACCATTCAGCAAAAAAATCAACCAATACAGGTTCTTTCGACTTTATAACTTCTTCACCAAAGTTATCGTCAGTAAAAATTTGATCCGCCATAGGAATATCTTAAAAATTATTCTCTAAAATATTAGACCGAAGTTAGAATCATTGCAAATGACAGAAGTCACAAACTATTTCTTAAGCTTAGATTTTTCATAGGCCTTTTTTGCCTGCTCTTTCCATTCTTTTAAGTCTGGTGTAGAAGCTTTTCCAACAAAAGATTTTCTTAAGATTCTCAAGAAAGGCATCTTTCTAATTGCATATTGATATGGAGAATGTTTCAATTCTCTTTTGTCTTTATAGCAAGGATCTTTTGCAAAATTTAAAATTACAAGTGACTGCTCAATTTCTCGAATCTTATCTTCAACTTTATCAGCTGGATTACCTCTTTCCATGATGATTTTGAAGAAATATGTTGAATTTTTGTTTCCTGATTTTTCTTCATTTTCAGATTGGTTTTTCCATCTTGGCAAAATAGTAAATGCAACAATATTTTTTTCAACATTTGAAACCATTATCCAACGAATAAATCCTTCATCAACAGTATCATCATTAGCAATTCCAAAGTGAATATCATACTCATCAAGACCTTCTCTAAGGAAATCAAATTTCTCTTTCAATCCTTCATCAGCAAACATAAATTCTTGAAAAGATTGAGCTAATTCATCATCAATTTTCTTCAACTCATGCAAATTAATACTTTTCCCATTCTTAGTTTTATTAGCAACTTTTAACAAAGTCCCAGCTTGAAAATGTGGGAATGCCGATCTCAAAGTGTCATTAACTATTGTTTCATACATTCCTCCTAGTAACCCATTCCACTTCTCCTCAAACAATTCAAAATCATTTCCAAGATGTGAAAAGAAAATAGTCATTCCATCATCCATTACTACCTTAAGCTTATATTCCATTTCATCGAATTCATAAAAGTTAACAAATTCAAAGTGCAAAGAAAAAGCATCCTGCAAACGCGGAATCACAATAATACTATTTTCATACATCCTAATTATAGCTTCTCCTTTATTTATTGGACGCGAAAACTTACTCAATCTCTCAAAGTGTCCATCAAATTCAGCCTTAAGTTTTCCAGATTTCATAAACAACGCATCCATCAAAAACTCATTCCTTGATCTATACAAATCCCTCAAAAGCTCATCAAATAGTGTTCCAGCTTCTGAAAGTGTGTATTTCTCCTTTGAAAAAGTTATAAAGAAAATTTTATCTTTTTTATAGTAAAACTCTTTTATTTCCGAAAAATTGATTAATTCTCCTTTATCTCCAGCCCCCTTTCCTTTTAATCTAAAGCCTTTTGCATAGATT
>CAYNUR010000184.1:0-2786 GCA_964400435.1 uncultured Candidatus Peribacteria bacterium | reverse complement strand
GTTGTATGGTATAGCACGGGGGGCATAATGTGGGGTTAAAAAACTCCTCCATCACTATATAAAGTCTGCGAATTAATCCATCCCCCTTCTTTTGAACATAAAAATGAAACCAGGTTTGCACAATCACTGGGTAACCCAATTCGGTTCAGTAGGGTAGATTCTTGTACTTCAGTTTTTATCTCGTCACTCATCCAACCTGTATCGGTACCACCAGGATCGATTACGTTGGCAGTAATGCCCAGTTTTTTAAACTCCCTAGCCGAGGCAAGAACAATTCGATCCATAGCCCCCTTACTTGCCCCATAAGGAAGGTTTCCTGCTGTATGGTCACTTGTTATAGCAATAATCCGACCTGTTCCCGGTTCGCTACTAAAACGACTCACATATTCTCTAATCAAAAGCCAGGTCGAACGGGTGTTAACTGCAAAGTGTAAATCAAAACTCTCCACAGTAGTTGATAAAATATCACTCTTAACGCAGTGACAATGGTTTATAATTAGGGAAGTAACCGTCCCCAGCTCACGCTCCACGGTCTCAAATATTTTCTTGGGAGTATCACTATTTGCCAAATCGGCTTCAATGGCTACGACGTTAGCCCCGGTTTGTTTAATAGAAGAAATAATTGCATCCAAATCTTTAGGATTGCTCCCCCATTTCTTAGCCTCATCGTATGCCTGCCAATACGTGAGCGCAATATCCCAACCGGATTTAGCCAGCGTATGTGCAATGGTTGCTCCAATTCCAATTTTACGACTTACCCCGGTTATGAGTGCCAGGGGACGTTTAGAGGTGTTTTTTTTCATTGTTTTTTATGTTTCTCGTTTACAGTATTGATAGTACATAACCTCTTGCGAAGTTCCAAGCGCAGAATGCGCTTCTTTAATTTAATGCCACTGCGTGAGCGAGGCTTTTACGGTGGGCAAGATAAAAAATCCCGCGCTAGCGGGGTTAGAAACCTCATCGTTGGTGCACGCGCGTGACGCGCGTGCCCTGATAATCTTCTCTATAGCTTGCGCTGGGAGGAGCTTACGATTGTATGGTGTAGCACGCGCGTGACGCGCGCGCTATCGGGGTTCCAAACCCCGGTAGAGTTCCATAGTTGGGCTTTGCTCTTTACGCCATGTATTTGTCTTTATTTCTTGAACTGCTGGAAAAACAGCTATTTTTGCCAAGATTTATTTGATATATGCCTCCTCTTACCGTTATAATACCAACAGGCAATGAGATTCACAACATCGATGAGGTAATCGCCTCCGTAGATTTTGCCGATGAAATTCTAGTTGTCGATAGTTTTAGCACAGACGGCACCTATGAAAGAGCCGTTGAACTTGCAACTCGCGTGATTAGGCGAGCATATGAAAACTCGGCCTCGCAAAAGAATTGGGCTATCCCTCAAGCCAAGCACGAATGGATCTTACTGGTCGATGCCGATGAGCGAGTCACCCCCGAATTAAAAGAAGAAATTCTTACCGTTCTCGATCAAAACAAGGGCACTTATGTTGCCTATTGGATTGGGAGGATAAACTACTTTATGGGGCAGCGAGTGAATTACAGCGGTTGGAGGAATGATAAGGTGATCAGACTATTCAAAAGAGAGGTATGCCGGTATGAGGATAAACACGTACATGCCGAAATTATTGCTGAGGGTCGGGTTGGCAAACTGAATCATAAATTATATCACAATACCTATATCTCCCTTGACAAGCATATCGAAAAAATGAACAAATATGCTAGTTGGCAGGCTCGTGATTACGATAAGAAAACCGGAAAACTTACCCTTTTTCACTTTATGGTCAAGCCGCTATGGGGCTTTTTCAAACATTACATTGTTCAGAGTGGATTTAGAGATGGTGTTGTGGGCCTTACCATAGGGTATTTGCAGGCCTATGTGGTATTTATGAGATATGCTAAACTCTGGCTCCTGAGAAAAAACAGGAAGTAATATCATTTCTGGATTGAGGGCTTTTTTTAGGAAGATAAGATCAGCTGAAATGATTGAGTTTAAACATGCTCTTAGCGCGCGTCACACTCAAACACCAAACCCCGCTGGGGTTGAAACCTCGGCAGGGTTTAGGATTTTTTCCCTCCGCTGACGCGCGCACTAACGGCCTGAATCCGGATCGGGCTCTGTATCCGGTTCCTCACGGCTCGTTTGTCCAATACGGTTCGCATCCGTAATCCAGCCATTTACCGTATCGGCAATCTGCTTAAAGTTAGCATCTTTAAAAGGCACCATAGCAGTGTGGTAGCTGACTAATCTATTGTTGATGACATCGAGCAATTGAGGCTTTAGGGCCGTGGCGGATTGGGTGTTTTCCTTACGGTTTTCGATGGCATGGTCGTAGGCAATCTTTTTAGCTTCAAAGGTTTGCTGTGCCCGGCTTAGCGCAGCTACAGTACCCTCTACATACGTTAGTGCTGCAATGTCGGCTGCAGCTTCGGGGGTAGCCAAGTCTTTTAGGAGCGATTGCATTTTTCCGCTTTGCGCATCGTAACGGTAGTCGACAATTTCTAACCCATATTTGTCAAAAGTGTTGAGCAGCCGTTGAGCCGGTTCTCTGACTTCAGCCACCGCAATGCCGGCATAGCCTTTTAAAATGCTGCTTAGGCTCCTCAGAGCCTCATCGCGCACCGCATCCAGGTCGGCCAACTCCGACTCTATCTTATTCCGATCCATAGCCACCGTAAAGGCCTCGGCCAGTACTTGCAGGGTAGACACAATTTGCACATACTCTCCGTAAGGCGTAAGGTCTTGCTCTTGCAGAAATGTTACCATACGATTGCTT
>CAYNUR010000183.1:1555-2824 GCA_964400435.1 uncultured Candidatus Peribacteria bacterium | reverse complement strand
ACATATATAGTACTTTATTTTACATTTATTATGTTCCAATCTCATTCTTTAATCAGTCTGTTAAGATTTTGTCAAGGATACAGTTCTCTTTTTCTTTAATATTGGAGCTCAACAGCGTATTTTCTTCCTGTTCAGCTATCATTGCATTTGCTATGCAGATTACTTCTGGTTCCTGCCACACTTCAACCTTGGATACTTTCTTATCATGATTGACATTTAGGGAAAGTTCAAAATGCTGTAAAATAAAATTTGTGTATGAATTGTCAACTGACTTCCGATCTTTGTATAAAACGAATGTTGACTTCTTTGATGAACCAATCAATGTGATTTTCATTTCAATTTCAAAAACAAATTCATCTATTTTAAAGCATTTTAAAAATGTGTCATAACTTTCAGGAAAGGAAAAAAGTAAGCAATTAGGAGTTCCAAAGTTTCGATTTATAGACATACTTGCAAAAGAACATTTTTCACTTTTTTGTTTGTGTTCTAATAACATTGATTCCAATAGTTGATTAAGAACATTTCCAATGTCCGTGTTGAGTTCAACATCTAAGCAGATCAATCCATCACTGTTCAGAGGAAGGTCTTGCTTGCATTGGTTACATTCAAAATGGATAACATCAGTTGAGAGTAGACTTCTGCAGTTGTTTAACATCATAATTATATTTGATCTCAAAATTGAAGATGAAACATCTGAATTAAGTGTTAGTTTCATATTCTCTCCTTATCTCTTCACCATTCAAAGCTAACTAACTAATTTTAAAGAGATCAAGTCTATTTATAATAAAATAACTTGTGAATCGAATATGTAGGTCACAGGATTAGGGTAACAGTGCTAATTCAAGCAATAAATTATCAGTGATTCAGCTCCCTGAAACAGCCGGACTTCCCTAACATTTGAGTGTATATTTAGGATAAACAAACAAATGACATATGTAAGACCTTGACACCAGTAATAGGGTATTATTTAGAATTAAGTTGTCAAGAGAGATAATTTATTTCTGGAATTATCTTCTTGCTGATAAGGTTATTGGGTCCTACCCTTTCCATATATAGATAGAAATTCTCCAGAACTTGTTAGTTTCCTATTACTGTTGGACAGATTAGGATTGAACATGGAGTCATTGCAATTACTTATAGCACCCATTCTATTCCTGAGAAACTTTTTGTGCTTTAGGAAACAATTAAGATGTGGAATTCCAACTGACATCCTTCTATACTATTGCAAATCTTGTAAACAGAATATAGTCATAAATCCTCATGGTGTTA
>CAYNUR010000183.1:0-1455 GCA_964400435.1 uncultured Candidatus Peribacteria bacterium | reverse complement strand
TTAACAAAGCCATTAAAATTTACATTGGAAGAGGAAATCAATGAAACATTTTCAAATCATATATCAGACAACAATGATTGTGTAACATCCGGAATTGTAATCCATTCAAGTATGCAATATCCAACAAATTTGATGATATTCTACCCTGAAAGTGATTCCAAGTTTGTGGAAGATTTTTCATTTGGACCTGAAGTATACAAAATTGAAACTATCATTCAACAAGATAATTCAGATCAAAAATCCGTTTTTGTACTATATGGAAAAGAAAAAGAACAAAAAAGTCAATATACAGAGTTGATTGGGTTAAACTTTGATGGCCATCTTAATTTGACAAATCCTCAAGTCGAAGAAGATATTCCTCTAGAAGATATTGTAGAGGATGATGAAAGTTTTGGTCTTTTACAACATTCATTACCAAGGATGATTGGAGGTGGAAGAACTGTTTCTGGACCCTGTAATTATATTTGTGCCTGGTGTCCACAAAATGATACAAACTCTTCACAAAAAGGGAAGTTTAGAGAGAAAAAAAATTACAGAGATCATTTTCGAAAGAAACATTATGGTGAAAATGGAAATGGAATTTCAATGGCTGAATTTGTTGAAAAAACAGAAACCAAAGAACCAAAATGGATTTGCAAAAATTGTGAAACAATTATGAGTATTGGCAATAGGATAAGACACAAAGCCATTTGCAAAGATGACACACAGTCATATAGTAGTAGTGAAAGTGACCAAGATGATGAAAATAATGAAACAAGAGAAGAATATGAAAGCACGAAAAGAAATGTACTAAAGAAAACTGATTCCCAAGATATTGCCATACAGACTGTCACACATATTGGAGTTCAAACTGAATCTATTGATGTTGGAACTGATGACTCTCATATTTTGCACACTGAGCAGTCATTAAAACTTCGACTAAAAAATATATCCCCAGGTGTATACAGACCAATAAATGATGAAACTGTCATCAGTTTCCCAAGCAGTTCACATGGAAATCGGACAGAAATTAGTAGGAAAAACAAAAGTAAAACTATACTACCTGAATTTGACAAACAAGAAAAAAGAACAAAAACCATTCAGTTAGTAAATGAATCAGAATTTGAAGATGACAGTTTGAAAACAAACATAAACAAATGGTGGTTGAGGTTACCAAAAGAATGTTATAAAAATATGGACAAAGAAGTACCTAATATTTTTCTACCAACTGATCCAGAAGGATTTGTGACAAGGGTTGTTGAACAATGGAAAGTACACAATGAAGAAAAAAGAGAGCTGGATAAAAGAATGACTGAAATAGAAGAAGGGGATGAGAAAATGAAACAATACTCAGAAATAAGAGACAGCCTTTTTTGGATAAATATATAACCTTTGTGAAAAGCCAGTCTACAAAAGATGTGTTGAAAATATTTACAGAAGACGATCAAGAAAATGATGTTCCAATTGGATCCAAGT
>CAYNUR010000182.1:0-2841 GCA_964400435.1 uncultured Candidatus Peribacteria bacterium | reverse complement strand
CTATAAAAAAGAATATAAAAAATTTGTTAAAGATATCGACTCTTGGACTTTAAGAAGTGACAAAGGATTGTTTAATTTTTTGTTGGCATTTAAAAGAGCTGCTAATGTTTATGAATCTTTATGGGATTTAGATGATACTAGGGATCTAACTGAGGTTAATTTGATGGAGGGTGCGCTGCAGTTAACTAATGGAAGAGCTAGGAAGGCGACTCTACTATTGAATATTAAAGGTTCTGGTTCAAGTGCTGATACAGGTTTAGTTGATGATGAAGTGGAAAATAACGATAAAGTTGAAAAAAATGATGATCCAGGCCTTAAATCTTCTGATGTCTTGGATGCGGGTTTGACTTTAGATTCTGTAAATATTGATGCCGTAATTTCTAAATACTCTGAATTAAAAGGCTTAGATGAGAATGAGAAATCTGATCTACTTGATGTTGTAAGTGAGATAAACTCAAAATTATTAAAGTTTCAAGAAGCAGATTTAGAAGAAAATAAGAACGATGCGTATAATGATTTACTTCAATCCTACTCAAGTGTCATAGATGCCGAAATCTATATTCGTGAGTTTTATTCTGGAGATAATGAACTGGGGAGTCTTCAAATTAAAAAATTAGTAGATTACAGTGTAGATAGGTTGAAGTTTGATGATAAGCTTTATAGTTCAACTCCTGATTTTCAGTCTTTAGTTTTAGATTATATGACTTTTTCTTTTTCATTAATGGCTTCACCTGAGAATGATGTTGGTGATCCATATCTTGATGGTTTTGATCCCAGTTATTTTGTTGAAAATGTGAAATTGCCTAAGTCTGAAAAGCTAAATATATTAAATCTTCTAATTGATTCGTGTAATTATTTTCTTGTTCCAGGTATTTCAGCAAATGAGATACAAAAATATAGAAAAAGACTTACTGTTTATAGTAAAATGATCGATTCAATTAAGTAAGTTTGTAGAAGAACCCCGATTGCTATAATCGGGGTTCTTCCTCTACTCTACTTCTTTAGTCAAGAGAGACCTTCACGACGCCACTCCCCCTCTCGAAGGAGTACATGGCGACTTTGTCTTTCTTGCCATTTTGTTGGACGTTGGGCATACCTTCGTTGGGCTTTACCCCTTGGCCGCTGGCGCTGAAGCCGCCCTTCTTAGTCTTCTTTTGCTTCTTCACGTTACCACCGCCTTTCTTAGCTCCGTAGAGCTCTTTGCGATAGTTGCGCACCATTCTGAGTTCGTCGCCTTCGGGCGACGGTACCCAGTCGATGAGGCTGATGAGCTCGTCGAAGCGCAAAGAGAGGACGTACTCTTGGCTCCAGTAGAGAGCCTTCGAGCCACTGGTGGTATGGTAGAGGACGTTTGTCAACGCCCTCACCATATCGCGCTGCGCTTTCTTGTTGCCTTGAGCAGCCTTGTCAGACTGCTCGAGCCACCAGCTGGCGACCTTTTCGGGGTCGTCAGGCAGGTGGCTGTTCAGGCCCCAGAGGGCGAAGGTTGGGACGTCGATGTCCCAGTGCCCCTCCTTGAGGATCGAGGCGGCTGCTTTATTGAACTGCCGCTTCGATGGGAAGTGCTTCTGGTTGACAAACGGCTTCGCCGTCGAGTCACTCACCTCCCAAGTGAATGTCTCGAGGACTTTGCCGGTGGTGCTCAGCTGCTTGCG
Organism: uncultured Candidatus Peribacteria bacterium; assembly: GCA_964400435.1. Taxonomy (GTDB): domain Bacteria; phylum Patescibacteriota; class Gracilibacteria; order UBA1369; family LOWO2-01-FULL-3; genus CAYNUR01. The sequence continues at coordinate 1,186 of CAYNUR010000182.1, read as the reverse complement.
CAGTTCGGCTTCTTTGACCTTGAGCATTTTCTCGACGTCGGCCTTGGTGAGACCGCCTTGGTTACCGAGTTCTTCTCGGAGCTCGATCATCATCGCGTCCAGCTCCTCTTTCGAGTAGCTGTCCTGAGTGATGACGTCGACATCGAGTTCAGTCTCCTCGATTTTGTCGGGTGGAGGGTCCTTCTTGGGATCCTCCTTCACGACGTCGGTCTTCTTGTCCTCGACCTTCTTGCGGTCCTCCGTGGGAGCTTTGTCTTCAGGCTTCTTCTCACCCTTGTCCTCGATCTTGTCGTCCGTGTTGTCGTCGCCACTGATTGGAGGAAAGTCCTCCGCAGCAGCGGTCTCGTCCTGGGCGAAGATCTCACTCATCAGCCCCTGGTCAATGACCAAGGTCAGGGCGACGATGGCACCGATGATGCCGGAGAGGATAGCAATTGCTTTTTTACTCATATCAAGCGCCTCCTTTAGCGCTGTGCCCTTGCGGGCTTGGATTTTTAGCTACTCAAGTTTTGAGTAGCTTTTAGGGTTGATGGAACCTACAAATTTGCAGTACAGACTTGTAGGTTCCATCAATCTTTATTCGTTTGAAGTAGAGAGAGGATCTGATTCTTAAGACCAATGATCATAATTGCCATTTGGTCATTTTTAAGAAACAGATTCCTCTCTACGTTTCTTAGTTTTAAAGGACATCCGGAAAAATTTCCCGGAAAGTACTATATATTACTGAAAAAACGAATTTTGTCAAATGATTTTCTCTCGAAGATTTTTATTTATCATCTTTTTTGTTTTCTTCTTTTTGAGGTGGTTGTGCCATTGCTCCTCCTAGCATAGAAGCCATTGGATTTCCTTCAGCTGGAGGTCCAGCAGTCGGTTGACCTGGCATTTTGTCGATGTCTACTGGTGGCGCATCAAAATCGATTCCAATTCTTGTTGTGATTTCTTGTTCAACAAACTCTCGTTTTCTTGCATGCTTAAGTCTAGAATACTGCTTAATGATTGCGGCGACTTTTTCATTTTTCTTTGATGTATCCCAAATTGTATTTATTGAGAATGGCCTTGAAGTCGTATTGTTGATGTTTAATTTTGAATACATTTTATAATTTGAGATTCCTAATACATCTTGTTCGGTTAGTACTGGGGCATATTCTTTTGCTAGATATTCAGCATCATCTGCACCTACTTTAAA
>CAYNUR010000181.1:0-2841 GCA_964400435.1 uncultured Candidatus Peribacteria bacterium | reverse complement strand
GTATCTTCTTCAATAATTGGAGCGGACTCTATCGCTTTTTGAGTTGCTTTGGCTTTACTAATCAATTTATCAATATCAACAACTGATTCTTGATCTGAAAGTGAAAGTCTGTTGGCCTGATAATCACGAATATATTGGATTACCTTATATTCTGCGTCACGTAATTTAATGTTTTCTAAAGTGAAACCTGCTGCTTGAACGTGACCTCCACCTCCAAAATATTCTGCAATTTTTGAAGCATCAGCCGCTGGTGTTGTTGTTCTTAAACTAAAGGAAATAGAACCGTTTGATTTTTCTTTAACCAAGATAATAATTTCTGCTCCTGGTGCATTAGTCATTAACTCGTCAATTACGTCTCCTACTTCGTCATTGTTACTTCCTGTATCACGGAAATCTTGCTGGCTTACGACTGACCAAACCATTCTATGTGGATCATCTGTTTGGATTTTTGAAAGAATTCTTCCCCATAACTTTAACTGACTAAGCTGTTTAGTCTTGTAAATGTGCTGAATAATTTCTTGCTGACGAGCTCCATAGGAAACTAACTGTGCAGCAACTTCAAAAGACTTTGGAGTTGTATTTGCGTTTTGAAAACTTCCAGTATCCGTAATAATTCCAGCTAAAAGTAGTGTTGCTGTGTCTTCATCAATTAAATTCATTTGATACTCCTCTGACATTTGCTCGAAAAGGGGAACCAATAGTTCAGTAGTTGAAGAAGACATGATATCGACGTGATTTACCTTTCCAAAGTGATTATTTGAAATATGGTGATCAATATTGATAATTGGAATTTGGTGGAATATTTCAGTATTTTTGTCGTAAATTGTTTTTAATTGAGTAAGTTCAGCACAATCTACAGTGATAATTAAATCGAAATTTACTTTTCCTTTATTTATCTGAATATAGTCTTCACTAATTTCTCCTTCTAATGGAGTCAAAATAATGTTGAGCTTTTGATCTTCTTCGAATGTTTTTACTCTATCAATTTTTACTTTTTTTGTGTCTACGGTAATTACAAAGTCTTTTGAAGAAGCTAATTTATTACCGATAATCTGAACATTTGGTAGAAATTGTAATAATTCAGGAATTGGATCACTACAAACAACTACAGCCTCTTTGTTTAGTTTTTTGAAAGCAAGGTAAAGAGCAACTGCACTTCCTAAAGAATCGCCATCTAAAGGTGAAGAAGGAAGAATAAGAATTCTTTGGTGTCTTTTGATTAAGTCTATTATTAACTTTTCGTTCAAATTTGTCATCGAGATGCTATAAATGTATCCTTATATTCTAAAACAAATTGCAATCTATGTCAACTCCGTGATTTAAAATATGGACTCGAATTATAACAAAAAAGCTCAGTTTGACTAGAGGCTCTAATTCATAAAGAACTAAAGGATTTTTGATATTGCCATACTTCTATAAATTAGCTCAGCAACTTCTTTTCTAGTCATGTTTTCGGATGGGAAATAGTAGTATAATCCTCCCTCTTTTAGAATGTGTTGTTTATCAAGAAGCTTTCTATTGTCAGCGAAAATGAAGTACTTTGCATACCAATCATTAAGATCAACGTCTTTCGTAGTCATGTTTTTGAGTTTTTCAGAGGTTGTAATTTCTTTAGAGAATAAAACCTCGAGGACGATTTTCATTGCCTCAGCTCTGTTTACGTTATTTTCTGGTTTGAATGTTCCATCTTCATATCCCTCAACCCAACCTTTTTCCGCTGCATAGCAAATATGTGGTGCGAACCACTGGTTTGTTACATCAGGAAAACACTCACTGTACATTGCTAGTGTTGGATCAGCTACAGTTTCGATAATCATTTTTGTAAGTTCAGCACGGTTTATTTCTCCGTCTGGTTTAAAAGTTCCGTCTGGATAACCATTAATTACTCCTCCGCTTGTAAGGTTATCAATTGAATTTGCATTTGGGTGATTTGTTCTAACATCAATAAAGTTTTTGTATCCATGGTATTCCCCTTTAACTTCGAAAAATTCAAAACTTTCTAAGATTTCTACTAAGTAATCTTCGTAAAAATTTAAGTGTGGATAATTTGGTTCAATATTTACATTTGTAAGAGCGTAACTTGTATTTCCGTTTTGTACAAAAATAATGCTGAATTTTTTATCATCTTCTTTATTGAAGTAAGTCGCAGTAATTGCAGGTTCAATGCCGTGGAAGAAAATGTCTTTCTTGTTTTCAAAAATAATGTTTGAACTGGCATAATTTTCAGCAACATTATCAATACTCACACTAGGGAATTTCTGGATTTTGAAAAATTTGTCACCAACCTGGCTTGAATCATAAATTTCAACTCCATCATCTAGGTTGTTTATTTTGAAGTTTGAAGGAAAAGTAAAACTGTATTTTTCTTCAAAATCGATATATAAATGCCAATTATCGGTAAATTTGAATGTGCTTAGCATTGTTGATATAACATCCTGGTGTTGATCTGGTGTAGGAAAATTTTCTACTTGATCAATATTTGGAGTTGTAAGTGCAACGATCAAGCTTCCTCTTTTAATAAAAGTTAAAGCGTATTCTTTTTTCTCGATCAAATCTTGAAAAATTACTTCTTTAGCTATCAAATCTTCTCCATCTGAAGTGAGTATTAAATCTCTTTCACGAACATAAGCTGTTGATTCACTTAAATAGCTGTTTATTGCTTGAGAAAAAGATTTTCCTTCAAATTCTTGGATCGTAAAAAGGGTTTCTTCAGCATTCGATGAAGTTGCAAAACCTTGTCGAACATTTCCAAAAGTTTTTGCCTGCCAATTCGTTGGGAATTTTATACTAAAACTGTGAGCGGTTGAGGTTCCGTTGTAAACATACCAACCTGAAGTATCT
>CAYNUR010000180.1:0-2874 GCA_964400435.1 uncultured Candidatus Peribacteria bacterium | reverse complement strand
GAATAGAAATACTATTGTTATTAAAAAGATTACTTTTGGTCTGAGTAGGTCTTTTTTGTAATGTATTAGTTTGAACTTTGTAGTTTCGTTTTTTGGTAGGAGGAAATTTCCGATAATAGCTAGTATTAAATAACCGATACCGATGACGGTAAAAATATATTCAAATGAAAAATTGTAAAATCTAAGTTGAGCAGCTAGAAACATTCCGAATCCGATCATGATAAAATTTAGTCCTTGGAAAAGACCAATTTTTTTAAAGATTCTTTCTTTTTTTGAAATTTTGAAAAATAAACTATCTATTGAGGTTGTATAAAATGATCTACCAATTCCTCCGATTAGGAAGAGTAGGATTAGAAGTCTGAAGTCTTTAACTGCAGATAGTGATAAAAATTGAAGGCCAAGTATAACTAGGCCTAGATTTATTATGTTTCTGGATTTATAAGTGTCGTTGCTAAATCCAGTCGGTAGTATTGTTAGCAGGCTGGTTATTGTATTTATAGCAAATAGTATTCCAATCTGTAATCCACTTAAGGAAATAGTGAAAAAGAATATTCCTATAAACATTTCTATACCAACTAGAAGTAGTCTGGTTATGGCATTAAATACTGAAAGTTTTAAAACAGCGTTTTTAGTTGGCATTTGTGCGAGGCTAATGTTCAAATTTATTGAACTTTGTTTTTATTATGCTTTTCTTTCTCTAGTATTTCAAGGTCTTGCCAGAATGTTGGATAACTTTTTGATACACATTCAGGATTTAATATTTTCATCTTAGGGAAGAACTGCCTGATTATTCCGAAAGACATGGCAATTCTGTGATCATCGTAAGTTTCTATTTCGATTTCTTTGTTTGTGATTTCTTTATTTTCTTTTAGTTTTGGATTGCCGATTATTTCAATGAAATCTTTACCTGTTTTAACATTTATTCCAAATTTTTTGATTTCGTTTTCTAATGCTTCTAGTCTGTCAGTTTCTTTTATTCTTAAGTTGTAAACATTTGTGATTGTTGTTTTTCCTTCTGTGAACATCGCCAAGATTGCAAAAGTCATAACAAGATCGGGGATTTCGTTCATGTCTATTTTTCCTAATGATTTTAGTTCTTTTGGTCCTTGAATTGTTATTGAGTTTTGTGTTTGCTTTATTGTACAGTTTTGTTGTTCAAGTAGTTTAAGGAATTTGATGTCACCTTGAATTGAATTCTTTGATATGTTGTTTAACTGAATTGTTTTTTCTGAATTTAAGGCTGCAAATGCTCCAGGGTACGAAGCAGATGAGGCATCGCTTTCGACTATGAACTCAGAGGGGTATTTGATGCTGTTTGGATGTATGATTATCTTTTTGTAATCTTTGTTTTCGAATTGAAAGTTGAACTTCTTTAGTATTTGTAGGGTTATGTCTATATATGGTTTTGAACAAAGTTCTTGTTCGATGTTTATTGTTAGTCCTTTTTCTAATTTTGTTCCAAGGATTATTAATGCAGTGATGTATTGGCTGCTGATGTTTCCTGGAAGTGAAATTTTATCTTTGTAGGGAGGTTGAGGTTTGATTTTGACAGGTGGGCAGTTATTAGTGTCTGAAACCTTTGCTCCAATTTTGTTTAGGGCTTTAGTTAATATGCTTATTGGTCTTTCAGCCATTCTGTCGTTTCCGCTAATTGTAATTTCTCTATTAAATGTAGTTGAAATAGCAGTAAGGAATCTTGTTGTTGTTCCTGCGTTACCTGTATAGAGTTTTACTGCTGTTTTGTCTTTATTATTAAAGTTTTTTAATATGAATGTATTGTTTTTTTGTTCAACTTCTGTGCCAAGTTTCTGTATTGCAGCAAGCATATATTTGCAATCATCACAGTCTGGAATGTTTGAGATGCGTAATGGGATTGTATGAAGTGCAGACAAAGCTAGTACTCTATTTGCTATACTTTTTGATCCAGGAACTGAGATTTCTATTGGCATGAAATTTGTTTAATTGTTACTTCTCCGATTTTAGTTGGAAGAATGAAGTTTATTTTATCTCCAATTCTTTTTTTGTCGCTCATTAAATCATTTTTGTTTGGTTTTTTTATGATTGTTGTGGGTAATTTTGCTTCTTTGAGTAATTTTTTTACTCTTTCTGCTTCTTCTTTGCTTAATAGATTGTTATCAACTGCTATTTTGTTAACTAAGACCATTCCGATAGAAATTGCGTAGCCGTGTAATAGACTGTAATTGCTTATTTTTTCGATTGCGTGACCATAGGTGTGGCCATAATTTAGTATCATTCTTAGTCCTTGTTCTTCTTCGTCTTTTTCAACTACTTCTGTTTTTATTTCTACTGATTTTTTAATTATTTCAGTTGTGATTTTTTCTTCTAGTTGGAGTATTTTTGTTAAATTTTGTTCAATTTTTGTGAACAGTTTTTCGTCTTTAATAACACCGTATTTGATTATTTCAGCTAATCCATTTCTTATTTGTTTTTTTGCCAAAGTTTCTAAGAAATTGATATCAATAAATACTGCTTTAGGTTGTTTAAAGGCTCCTATGAGGTTTTTCCCTGAATCTAGGTCTACTCCTGTTTTTCCTCCTACGCTTGAGTCTACCATTGCTAAAAGTGTTGTGGGGATTTGAATATATGGAATTCCACGCATATAAATTGAGGCTACAAATCCTGCAATATCTCCTGGAACACCACCACCTAATGCAATAATTGCAGATTTACGATCAAAGTTTTTATTCACTATTTCTTCGCAAAGTTTGTGAATAGTTTCTATATTTTTTGATTTTTCACCATCTGGAAAGTGAAAAATTTCTGCTTCAATTCCGTTTTTATTTAGTTCTCTTAAAAATTTATTTCCATATAATCTTTTAACTTTTGAATCAGTAATGATTGCATATTTATTCC
>CAYNUR010000179.1:0-2898 GCA_964400435.1 uncultured Candidatus Peribacteria bacterium | reverse complement strand
CACTGTACATTGTTCTAGGAATAATTGGATTTTCAATCATCCTCTTCATCGTTCTTTATAATTCACTCGTTCGAAAAAAGAATAATTGTCATGAATCCTGGAGTGGAATCGAAGTTCAACTAAAAAGAAGATACGATTTAATTCCAAATTTGGTAGAAACTGTAAAAGGTTACGCTAAACATGAAAAAGAAGTTTTAGAAAGAGTTACTAAAGCTCGAACTGCAGCCATGAGTGCAAACTCAATTGAAGAAAAAAGTGAAAAAGAAAATATGCTAACGGGAACATTAAAAAGTCTATTTGCCGTTTCAGAAAACTACCCAGACTTAAAAGCAAATGAAAACTTTATTCATTTACAAGAAGAGTTAACAGATACTGAAGATAAAATTCAAGCATCAAGAAGATTCTATAATCACACTGTAAAAAGTTTAAACACATCAATTGAAAGCATCCCTACAAATATAGTCGCAAAAATTGGAAACTTCGAAAAAAGAGAATTCTTCAAATTAGACGAAAGTGAAGCATCCGCAGCTAAAAAGCCAGTAAAACCAAATTTTAATGAGTAATCCAAACAATTTCAAAGGATCACTGTACGATCAAATGCGCAACAATAGATGGAAAACTGCATATCTTTTTCTTATCTTTCCAATAATAATACTAGGTCTGACTTACGTTGGAATTTGGGTTTATATTGCAGGCTCAGGAGGCGTAACAGTTAGCCCCATTGATGTTGCAAATGAAATGATGACAACTGTTGGCTTCTGGGTAATCATTGCAGTAATTGGCTGGTCTTTTATCAGTTATTTTCTGGGTTCAAGAATGATCTTAGCCTTTGCTGGTGCAAAACCAATTCAAAAGAAAGACAATCCAACCTTATATAGAATTGTCGAAAACGTTTCAATTGCAGCAGGACTACCAAAAACACCAGATATTTACATCATCAATGATATGAGTCTAAATGCCTTTGCAACTGGACGAAACCCTTTAAATGCTAAAGTAGCAATCTCTAAAGGTTTATTAGAACAATTATCTAAAGCTGAATTAGAAGGAGTTATGGCTCATGAAGTTGGTCATATTTTAAACAGAGATATCAGAGTTATGCTCCTCGCAGTAACTTTGGTAGGAGCAATTGAAATGATCGGAGAAATATTAATACGAACAGGCTATAGCTCTAGAAGTAGTAATTCAAAAAAGGGTAATCCCCTACCTCTAATCGGAATACTATTTTTAACTGTCGGAGTCTTAGTTGGAACATTAGCAAGATTAGCAATTAGTCGAGAACGAGAATATCTAGCCGATGCAACAGGAAGCCACTTAACAAGTAATCCAAATGCCTTAGCATCTGCACTAGAAAAAATAGCAGGAGATTCAAGATTAGAAGTATTAGATAAAAAAGCTAGTATTGCAGGATTATGCATAGCAGATCCCAGTAAAAAATCTAAATTTACAAATAAGCTTCACCCTGAAACCAAGAAGACTTCTGGAATTGTAGCATTCTGGAGAAATATTTGGTCAACACACCCACCAATATTAGACAGAATTAATCGATTAAAAAAATTCTAAAGATACTTAACTTTATTAAGATTATGCTCTTCATTTGTACTAGAGTAAATAACTTCTCCAGTATCTAAAGTTGTAAGATAAAACCAAAACTCTGTACTTTGAGGATTCATCGTTGCATTAATGCTATCAACACTAGGATTAGAAATAGGCCCTGGCGGCAAACCTTGAAATTTTCTAGTATTATATGGTGAATCCAAATCTAAATCAGCAGCAGTAATCATACGATCATCAGTAACATAAACTAAAGTCACGTCAGCACCAATAGTCCAACCATTCTCTAATCTCTTCCAAAGCAAACCAGCAACAATTTTTCGATCTTCACTTCCAAAAACCTCATTCTCAACTATTGAAGCCATTGTAATTATTTCATGAAGTGTATACTCAGATTTAGAATTAACTAAATCAGCAGTTTTTCTTTTAAAATTATCTAATCCTAACTCAATCAAATCATCTGGATGGAAATTATTACTGTCTAAAAAATAAGTATCCGGATAGATATAACCTTCTAGAGGAAACTCTAAGTTTTGTTGAAGATTCTGAGACAAAAAAACATAATCTCCCCAAGAATCAAAATTCTTCACAGCTTGATTAAATTCCCCTGGCTCAATAAGACCTAAATCAACTAACTTCTGGTCAATATCACGAATCATTAAACCTTCTTGAATAGTAATAACTGATTCAGAAACAGATTGATTCCCCAAAGTTTCAATTATTTCTGGTACATCCATTCCTTGATTCAACAAAAACCTACCAGCCAAGAATTTCTGCCCGAGATCATTAAATTTTACGTAATAATAAAAACTCGACTCACTCCGAATTAAACCTTGTTCCTTTAAATTTGCAGCAATTCCTTTAACAGAAGTCCCTTCTTCTATCTGAAAGGAAACATCTACAATATTATCTTCATTTACTGGTTTATAGATATCACCTCTATATTTAAAGTAACCAATAACCACTACAAAAAGTAAAAGAAGAAGTATTTTTGAAAAATAGTTCTTCTTTTTTTTCACTCTTCTTGAATATTTTCTACTCATTTAGATTTAATTATGCTCCTAAACCAGGAAAATTTAAATCACCCATCACATCTTTCATCATATCTGCTCCAACTTGTTGAGCTTTCTTAATTGCTTTATTGAAAGCTTTTTCAAGAGAAACTTGTAATTTTTTCTTATCCACCATAGCATCTTCAGAAATATCCACACTTATAACTTCCTGTTCACCATTAATCACGATTGTAACTCCTTCATATTCAGCCTCAATATGAGTCTTTTTCAGTTTCTTTTTAATATCTTTTGCCTGCTTTTGTAATTTATAAAGTTGTTTAGCTTTATCAAACAT
>CAYNUR010000178.1:0-2910 GCA_964400435.1 uncultured Candidatus Peribacteria bacterium | reverse complement strand
TTTTTACAGAGTACCTTTTTTAGATTCTTCTCCTAGGCTAAAAATGTTTTCTTATCTGAGATAGGTTTTACAATTAGCAACTTTCCAAAGTCTAAATTTACTCGTAGATTTACTGTTCCACTATTATGATAGTATTAAACTCTATTCAGGATTGTTTGAATAAACAAAATGATATTAATTTTGATATTTTTTGCTCTGAAGTACCTATATATAGTACATCTTTGTAGATTAGTGATTTCACAAAACTATTCTAGATTTCAAATGTTTTAAATATTTATAAAGTTTTTTAAAAGAATTGATGCTCCATCTTAAACTTTGCTATGGGGCAGCCCTTTACTGTTTTCAATTTGCTAAAACTCATCGCAAAGCGAAGTATGGGGTGGATGATGGGAATTGAACCCACGACCCCCGGAACCACAACCCGGTGCTCTAACCAACTGAGCTACATCCACCATATTGTTAAAATTTCTGAACAATATTATATAGTTCAGTACTACTGCGCAAGAAAAAAACTACTTTTCCTTACTTCTAAGCATTAACTTGCTAAATATTCTTTGAACTCATATACTCCTAGATAGAATTAAGAGATAAGTAACTGACCATGGCGGTTTTACTTGTGGAGGATGAGAAAAAATTAGTTAATATCTTGAAAAAGTCGTTCAAGAATCGAGCCTACGCTTTAAATATTGCCAATAATGGCATTGATGCTTTTGATATGGCTAAAAATAACGACTACGAAGCAATTGTTTTGGACGTAATGCTTCCTGGCATGTCTGGATTTGAAGTTTGCCGTAAACTAAGAGAAGCTAACATTCATACTCCAATCTTGATATTGTCAGCAAAAGATCGAGTTGAAGACCGGATTAATGGTTTGGATAGTGGAGCTGATGACTATTTGGTAAAACCATTTTCTACGGATGAACTTTTTGCACGTATCAGATGCTTATCACGTCGTAGAAAACAAGCGAAATCCCCTCAATTAAAAGTTGATAATATAGTATTAGATCCATGTCGACATGAGGTAACTCGTGATGGTAAATTAATTGAATTGACGGCTAAGGAATTCTCCTTGTTGAAGCTTATGATGCTTAGAGAGGGACAAATGATTCCGCGTAGAGAAATGATCGACCATGTCTGGGGACCTGATCATCAAGAAAACAGTAATCAGCTTGATGTTTACATCCGATATTTACGCCAAAAAGTTGATATTCCTTTTTCAAAAAAGAACATAAAAACCGTAAGAGGTTTTGGATATAAAATTGAAGGATGAGTGAATTTATAGATTTTAAATCAGACTATAATTTCAATTTTGAACTACTGTTTAGTGAATCCCCTATTTCTATATGGATTGATGATTTTTCGTCCATTGAAAATTTTTTATCAAAACGTAAGGTTAAGAATCAAAAACAATTTAGAACTTTTTTAAAAGAAAACCCACAAAATGCTGGAGAATTATTCAAAAGAATTAGAGTTCTTGATGTAAATCAAGCAACTCTTCAACTCTATAATTTCGATTCAAAAATTGAACTTGATAAGAACATCTCAAAAATTTTCAGGGAAGACTCTTTCGTTGAAATATTAAAAATGTTTGAATCAATTTTATTTGGTAAGAATTATCATATTTGTGAAATTCCAGCTTATGACTCGGCCGGTCACAGATTAATGATTAGGATGAAAACACTCGTTCCAGATAAAGCTAATGATTTAAAGAAGATTATTGTTTATATGCATGATTTAACAGAGCTTAGAGAAGCTGAGGCAAGACTGAAATCAATAAATACAGAACTAGAAACAAAATTTGAGGAGAGAACACAAAATTTAAAAAATGAAATTAAGAAAAGAAATGAAACTGAAGAGTACTTCCGAGTAATTGCTGAAAACTGTACAGAGGGGGTTTATAGAATTAATTCTGATGGGGTTATGACTTATACGAACAACGTAAATGCTGCGATGATTGGCTATAAACCTGAAGAAATTGTAGGTCGAAAGATTCAAGAATTTCTACCAAAAGACGAAAGAAAGAGAATAATTGAACTTTTTTCTTCAGCTGTCAATGGAGAGATTGTTAGAGCTGAAGTTAACATTATGCACAAAGAAGGTTACTCTGTCCCCTTGTATTACTCTGCAGCACCAATCTATAGCGAAGGAGAAATTATTGGCTGCACTGGAATCACCCAGGATTTAACAAAGCTAAGGAGAGAATCAGAGATTAAGAATGACTTCATGTCTGATGTTGTTCATGAATTACGAACTCCATTAGCTATAATGCAGGCACATTCTGACCTTTTAAAATCTGTGAATACTTCAAAATCTGAAGTAACAGAATCGCTAAATGCTATTGATTCTGAAATTATAAATGTTAGTAATCTTTTATCAGAGTTATCTAGAATGGCTAGGGCTCAAGGAAAATTTGAACGAGAAATAAATAAGGAGCTTGTAAACTCTCAAAACTGCCTTGAATATATGGTTGCAAAATTAAGACCTCTTGCTGAAAAAAATCACATCAAGATTACTTGTGATGCCAGCGATGATATAAATATTTTAGTAGATCGGAATCTTTGCCAAGAACTGTTCATGAACTTAATTATGAATTCTATTACTTATGGTAAAGTAAATGGTTTTATAAAGATCGATACTAAAAAATCTAAGAGCATTTTTGTTGTAACTATTTCCGATAATGGAATTGGTATTCCTAAAGATGATCTTCCTAAAATCTTTGAGAGGTTTTATCGGGTTGAACCATCTAGATCAAAGGATTTTGCGGGGAAAGGCATTGGGCTTGCGGTCTGTAAATGGATCGTAGATGCTCATGACTGGGAGATTATCGTAGATAGCGAAGTTAACAAAGGAACAAAAATTCAAATTAAAATACCTGTTTAGGAGTATAATATTGTTTTAGTATCTTTATAC
>CAYNUR010000177.1:0-2942 GCA_964400435.1 uncultured Candidatus Peribacteria bacterium | reverse complement strand
AGCTATGCCAAAATCTCCTTATGAAAACTATTTCTTTAAGAACAAAAAAACTTTTATTAATTTTACTCTTTTGGGGATTTGTATTTTTGATTCGTTTATTTCTTGAGATTCCAAGTCGTGAAAATAAAGCTTTCTTTCTGAATATTGGGCAGGGGGATTCTATTTTTATACAAACTAATGAAAATCATCAAATTTTGGTTGATGGTGGACCTGGAAATTTCGTTCTTGAAGAAATAGATGAGGTAATGCCTTTTTTTGATAAATCGATAGATTTAATGGTTTTAACCCACCCACATGCTGACCATATGGAGGGGTTAATTGAAGTTTTAAATCGTTATTCAGTTGACTATGCCTTAATTTCTGGTGCCGTTTATAGGAGTAAAATCTACGATGAATTCTTAATAAAGCTGGAGGAAAATGGTGTGGAGATTTTTTTTGCTAACTCTGAGACGGACTTTTTATTTGGAGAGGTTTTTGTTGATGTTATTTATCCTTTTAAAACATTTATCGGCAAAGAATTCGAGAATGTAAATAATTCATCAGTTGCTCTGAAAGTTGATTTTGGTGATAAAAACCTATTGTTAACTGGAGATTTGGAATTTGAAGCTGAAGAAGAATTAATTCGATCAGGAATAAACTTGAGTGCAGATGTGTTTAAGGCTGGTCATCATGGTAGTCGAACTTCCTCCAGCTATCATTTCTTGCAGATGGTTCGCCCAGAGACCGTTGTTATTCAGGCAGGAAAGGAAAACAAATTCGATCATCCACATCCTGAAACTATTAGAAATTTTTACCGTTTAGGTGTTGAGAAGATCTATCGAAATGATGTTGATGGCAGAGTTGAAATAAAGTTTTAATCAACTCGTTCAATAACTGCGCCAAGATTTCTTAACTTTTCATCTAGATTTTCGTACCCTCTATCGATGTATCTAATATTAGAAATTTCTGTTGCTCCCTCAGTCATCAATGCAGCAACAACCATAGCCGCACCAGCACGTATATCGCAACTAGAAATTGGAATTGCTTTTAGCTTTGTTGGGCCAATAATAATGGCTTGATGAGGATTTAAATATTCAACGTGCGCTCCCATTTGTTCTAACTCAAATAGGTAATTTAATCTTCCTTCAAAAAGTGTTTCGAATATTCTACTAACACCTTTTGCTCTAGTCATTAAGACTGCAAAAGGAGCTTGTAAATCAGTTGGAAAGCTTGGATAAACTGCTGTTCTAATGTTAACCGCATTTAATTTACCACTTGGTTTTATGTGTACTGAATTTTTACTAAGTTCAAATTTTGCACCAATTTCAGTAAGTTTTTGCCATAGGATATCTAAATGATCAGTTGGTATACCTTTGATTAAAACATTTCCTTTTGTTGCAACAGCTGCAATGGCGTAAGTTCCAGCTTCTAAATAATCACCAATCACAGTATGTTTTGCTCCTTTTAATTTTTTTACACCCTCAACTCTGATTGTATTTGTACCGATGCCTGATATTTTTGCTCCCATTTTTTTAAGAAAATGGCAAAGATCTTGAACATGTGGTTCTGCTGCGGCCATTCTGATTTCACTTTTTCCTTCAGCTAGTGCTGCTGACATTAGTATATTTTCTGTAGCAGTTACACTCATTTCGTTAAGGATCACTTTGTTTCCAACTAATTTTTTACATTTTATGTGAAGTTCTTCCTTTTCATCTAGTATTGAACAACCTAAATCTTTAAACCCTTGTGTATGAGTAGAAACTGATCTTTTACCTAAAACGCATCCACCAGGGAATGGAATTTTAATTTCGTTAAACCGTGGTAATAAGCCTCCAATAATCAAAATTGAAGCACGCATTTTTTTGATTAGATCGTGAGGAAGTTTACTTTTCTTAATATTTGAAGGATCTATTTCTAGAGTATTATTTTCAAAGGTTATTTTTGCTCCTAGAGCTTTGATGATTTCTATCATTGATCTTACATCAGCAATGTCTGGAACATTTTTTAAAGTTGATTTTTCTCTTGTTAAAAGGGTTGCGCAGAGTATTGGCAAAACCGCATTTTTTGAACCACTAACTTTGACTTCTCCGTTTAATTTCTTTCCTCCATCGATGATTAATTTTGGCATAATTTCTTTTTAAAGCCTGTGAATTATAATGTTTTGAATTTTTTTTTCAATTTACATCAGAAATCTTTGTGTTTTGGAGTTTATTTTACTTTTTAGTTTATGAAGTGACTATTCTGATAATAAATATCATCTCAAAGTTGTGAAAAATAGAATAAAAATTTTTAATAAGTTCTTCAGTTCTATTGTATACATTTGCCTATTTTTGACACCTCTGCTTGTCATGCCATGGAGTTTGTCTATTTTCGAGGTTCCAAAGATAACTTTTTTTCGCTCTGTTGTGATGATTCTATTATCAATAACTGTAATTAAATTTTTTACTGTAGGATTGAAAATTCCAAAGTTGATCAATCAAAATCGTCGAAAAGTTCTTTATTTGATAGCTCTTTTTGTAACTTTGATGTTCGTGCCTTTTATTTTTTCAATTGCTCCTAAACTTACTTTTTTTGGTAGTTATATTAGGATTCAAGGTTTGTACTCTTTGATTCACTATTTTATTTTTATCTTTCTGTTATTACTTAACTTTAGTGAAAAGAGAATGTGGGAATTAGCTTTTAAGGTTATTTTTCTTTCTACGTTTTTAGTTTTGATTTATGGATTTGTGCAAATATCAATTGGAGATTTTCTTGGTTTTAACTTGGAAGAAACCAGTATGGGAAGAATGTTTTCTACTTTTGGACAACCAAATTACCTAGGTTACTATTTATTTTTAGTTTTTTTCCCTGTTTTGAGTTTTTTTCAAAAAGAAAAGTCTAATAAAAAACGTTTATTCTACTTTTTCTTAGTTATCTTAACTTTAGTTGGTATTTATTTCACTGGAAGCCGTGCGGTATATATT
>CAYNUR010000176.1:0-2988 GCA_964400435.1 uncultured Candidatus Peribacteria bacterium | reverse complement strand
ATTTTTTATTATTTTATCTAAATCGGTAGGGCCAGGCTGAATTCTTTTGACCTTCCTTGATAGACTTTGTTGTTAAATTATGTGCAAACAATTTAACGGATTTTTGAGTGATTGTCTTTGTTAGTTTTTGTTCTAGAGTTTTCATAATTGAAATTTAGATAATAAAAAAATTCCCTGATGCGTTTGCACGAGGGATTTAAAATTTAGTCAGATTATTTCCTCATGCAAATTAATTAAAATAAAAGTAAAAACCCCAAGCGAAGAAGCTAGTTTGTGATGATGCTATTTGTGGGTTTTTTGTTTGCATGAAAATTTATTACTGTCTTTCATTGTATTTGTTTTTATTAGTAAGTCAAATTTTTATGTTAAAGTGTTTGGGTATAGTGCTTAATATAGTTTTATGATTATAGATACACATGCTCATTTAATGTACGAAAAGTTTGATGAGGATATTGATGAGGTGGTTTTTCGAGCGAAGGAAGTAGGCGTTGAAAAAATTATTAATATTGGTTGTAGTTTAGAGGGGGGTGAAAAAGGTATAGAAATGTTGGAGAAATATGACTGTTTGTATGCAACGCTGGGGTTGCATCCTTATGATGCGGAAGATATTTCGGAAGAATTGTTGGACAATTGGAAGATTTTGTTTAAAGGAAATTCCAGATTAGTTGCAGTAGGGGAGACTGGTTTAGATTATTTTAAATCACCTGTGCCTGTTCAAAAGCAGAAATTGTCTTTTGAGATGCAGTTAAAACTTGCAGAGGAGTTAAAACTTCCGGTTGTTGTGCATAATAGAGAAGCAGATGAGGATTGTTTGGCATTAATTGATAAATACGATGTTAAAGTTGTCTTTCATTGTTTTGGAAGTAGTTTGGAGTACGCGAGAAAAGTTTGGAAGAGGGGACATATGACTTCGTTTACTGGGATTATTACTTTTCCAAATGCAGGTGAATTGTTGGATGTTGTAAATGAAGTTCCTTTGGATCAATTTATGGTAGAGACGGATTGTCCATACTTAGCTCCTCAGTCAAAAAGAGGTAAGCGGAATGAACCAGCTTACGTTGTTGAGGTTTTAGAGAAAGTTGCTGAAGTTAAGGGATGTGACTTTGAAGAATTGAAGAAAGTGGCGTCTGAGAATTCTATAAAGTTTTTTAATTTAAATTGTTAGCCAACCTCTTGGATTTGAATTTGAGGTTGGCTATTAATTGGGGCATTTATTGATCAATTGAGTTTATTGCATTCTCAATAGATAAATTATAACTGTACCATTTTTTATTCTCTTCTATTTCTTTTAGTTTTTGTGACGCTTCAGTTTTGAACTTTCTAAGGTTTGAGACCTTAATGTTTTCTTTTAGTTCACTGTCTTTAATTTTTGATATTTCAGGTAGGGCATCGTAAGAAAGTTCATAGAAATATGCGATATCTATTTTTCCAGTTTCAGAAAGTCTTTCGATGTTTTTCTTTGCAATTTGTCCATCAATATTTATGAGATTGATCAATGAATATATGGAAAGAATTGTTATGATTCCACTTTTTATGAATGAAGCTTTTATGTTTATGCTGACCTTGTAGAAAAGTTGGAAGCTGAGTATCAAGAGAGCAAGAATTGCTGCATGTGCAAAAACTCTTGCTTGGGTGTAGCCGTATGCTTCTTCATAAAGTCCTAATCTCATGTGGGCTGAGGCGACTAGGACAAATGTTGCTAGAAGTAAAATGATTTTTTGAGCTTTAATGTAGTAATTAAAGTTTCTTTGTTCTTTTTTTGTCAGGTAGGTAATAGATAGAACTATTATGAAGTTAATAATGGTAACGGTAATTAATTCAAAGAATCCTTTTCTGGCGTAGTCGGCATATGTAATGTCTAAGTCCTGAATGTTTGCTTGTCCTCCGAAGAGATACTTGAATTGTATTGCTGTAAATATGATGTAGATAATATTTACAGCAGTGATTGCAAAAGAGGAGATTAGTGGATCCCATTTTCTTGTGGCGCTTTTTTCTTCAGAGTTGTGGCTTTTTTCAATGTGAATTACTGAATAGATTAATCCGGCGAAAACTGAAGATGAAAGTATAATAAGTGCTATGTGTTTTATAATCCCGTCTGCTCCTTTGAGGTCTTTGAACTTGCTGAAAAATGTTTCTACAGAATTATTAAAGATTAAGTCAGCTGAGGAAAGTAATGTAATTAGTATTATCAATAATGGAGTTGTAATTACAATTGCTGTTAATATTTTCTTTGTGTTGCTTTTTAATCCACTACTGATTGTTAAACTTGATTGTAAATCTTGGTAGGGTTTGAAAATAAATTGAAGTGTTTCCCCGATTTTTTCAAAGAGTGTGATTAGAAATTTTGGTGTATTAATTTTTAATCGATTATTGTTAATCGCAATCATTGAGGAAATTAGCAACAAGGGAGCTAGGATGTGATTAATTGTTCTCAATACTTCATTGCTTGTTATTGCGAAGCTTATTGAAAGTATGAATGTGGGGAAGATCAGAAGCCATTTAGAGTTAACCTCTAGCTTTTTTTTATTGCTGAGTAGCGCTAAGAATATGCCAAAAGTTATTGCTGTGAGTATAAGGTAGGATATTCCCCAGAATTCTCCGTAGAAATAGTCAAATATGAGGCCAAAGATATAGGCTGGGAATAAGAGGAAAATTCCACTTATTCTGTTTTTTACATTTGTATCCATGTTTGGGGGTTACTTTCTAAAATGAGAAAAATAATTTTAGATATTAGGAATGATGGTTAAATTTTTTGAACTATGCAAGTTCGGAGTTTTTCTTTGCCCTATGGGGAAAATAGGTTAAAAGATTAGAGGACTTTATTGCGAAAATGGCAAGGTTAGAGTATTGGTGTTTTACTATTGCTTTACCTGAAGCTAATAATTCTACTTTTTGTTTTTTAAAGATTTTTTAAAATTTGAATTATTTCAGTGTTGTTGTCACTTGAAATAATCTTGTTAAAGCCTAAAGCTTCAGCTTCTTTTTTTC
>CAYNUR010000175.1:0-2997 GCA_964400435.1 uncultured Candidatus Peribacteria bacterium | reverse complement strand
ATTAGAATTAAATGAATCTAAATTCTCAAAAATCTGGTGATAGAAGACTCGATGAGGTCGAGTTGTATGATGAAAGGCTTGCTAGGGTGGACGAGAGAATTGCTTTGTTTGATTCTTTTAGGAATGGAGATTTATTGTCTGGTGCTAAGTTATTGCTTTTAGCTAAAGAAAAATTTAATGGGACTATGCCTCCAGAGTTGGTTGGAGTTTTTGAGTCGATGTCTACAGAAGGTGTGAGTTTTCAAGATTTACAATCTTATGCTGATGGTTATTTCTCGCATGGTAGAACTGAATTTGTTGAGCAGTTTCTGGAAGGTTTATTGAAAAGAAAGATGTCATTGAATGAAGATGATGATCGTGAAATGGTTATTGCGCATCAGAGGTATAATCGTTTTCAGCCATTAGATATTGCTTATTCTCGAGAGTTAAGAGGATACCGAGCAGAATTGAAAGAACGAATTTTGATTGCGCTTGAAAGTGTTGATCAACAAGGTTTGGCCAATGAGCTTGTTGAGATGTTAATGACAGACTTTCTTGTTGGTGAAAATCAGTTTATTCCAGATGATTTAGATGGAATTATTGATGGAATGGATAAGCCTGAGAGGTCTCTGACTAGTCGTTTTCATGCTACTGGTAGATATGATTCAATTGAGCAGCTGGGGTTAAAGAAGGGACCAGCTAAAAATGCAAGAAGGCAAATTGATTTAATGAAGGCTAATAAGAAAATTGCAATATATAAGGAGATTTTGAAGAATTTGTTTGAAAGAGGTGAAGCATTGACTCTGGAAAGAATTGAGAAGATGAAAAGAATTGCTGGAGTGATTATGGAAGGATCGAGTCAGTTTTCTGAAAAATTTCCTGAATGGTTGGTGAGATATTCTTTAGCAGCAACTTCGGAATCTAATAATAAAAGTGAGAGGAAATTCTCTTTTACGACTTCTTTGGGTGGTGATCAAATTCCACCTGCATATCCAGAGGCTTATTTAATTGAACCGTTAGATAAGCTTCAATCTCTATTTGAACTATATGAAGCGGGTGAAATTAGTGAGTTGCCAACTTTTGATATTGTTTCTACGGCTTATTCTCAATTAGCAGAAAATAAAAAAGATCATAAGAATGGGAAGATTAATGCTCAAAGACATATTAGGAATTCATTAGTTACTTTGGCTAGAGTTCAGGATTTTATTAAAGAAAATTATCCACAAATAGCTGATCGTGTGAGGATTCATTTATTTCCTGAGTATTCAGAAGATGGAGCTTTTAGAATGAGTTTAGGTGCTTTGACTGCAAATCTTGAATTGGATGAAAAAGATTTTGATAATCTTTTTGCTATTAAAGGTAAGTTGCAAGACAATGGAGAGCATACTGATCCGATTGAAAATGCCTTTGGTCGTGAGTTTAATTTGTATCCAGCTCGACATTTGTTTTCGAATGGAGTGTTGGCAGCTGAAGATACTTTGAGGTTTGGGGCGGATCGTACGGAAGCTCCATTTCATTTAATTTCTACACTTGCTCGAAAAGCTTTAAGTGATGAAGGAACTTTTAGTTTTGATAAATCAATTTCAAGTGATATTAATTATTCTTCAGTTATTGCTGCGAAGAGACTTTTGGTTGAAGCTGCAAAAACTGATTGGGATAGAGAATCTGTTCATGCTCAACTTGGAATGAGAGATGTACATGCAACTTATTATCGTCAAGCTTTTGATCCTTCAATTGAAGAAATCATTGCTGAGGGAGGATTAAATCCAAGAGGTTTAGAAGGTAGAAGTGACAAAGAAGAAAAAGTATTAAATACATTTTCGCGTGTGACAGATAAGGTTGGAGTTGCAAAATTTATTGCTCACATGAAGAAATGGAGTTCGGAATATTTGGATGAAGTTGATTGCTCAGATGGTGATATTACTGAAGAAAGAGCTTATATTTTTGCAAATGAAATTGGGTTGAAATTATCAAGTAGGTCTCAAACATTGGAGTTTTTGGGTATACCTACTAGTACTTATCCTTTATAAATTATTTATGAAGAAAGTTGGAATAATTGGTGGCGTTGGTCCTAGCGCAACCGTTGATTTGTATCGGTTGATTATTAAAAATACTCCTGCTGAGAAGGATCAGGAACATCTTCGAGTGTTGATTGATAGTCATCCACAAATTCCAGATAGAACTAAAGCAATTTTAGAAAATGGTGAATCTCCTGTTGAAGCTATGTTGGAATCTGCTCAAATTTTAGAATCTGCTGGAGTTGATTTTCTAGCTATTCCTTGTAATACAGCTCATTATTTCTTGCCTGATTTAGTTGAAAAGGTAGATATTCCTTTTGTTAATATGATTGAAGAAACTGCAAAATTTTTGAAGAAAAATGGTGTTAGTTCAGCAGGTTTGTTGTCGACTTCTGGTACTGCAAAGACTGGAATTTATCAGAAGGAGCTTGATAGATTGAATATTAAAACTGTTGTTCCTTCTGAAGAGGGAATTGAGAAAGAAATGAAGGCGATTTATGGTGAAGAAGGTATTAAAGCTGGAGTGAAGTTTGAAAAAAGTCAGCTAAATAGGGATTTGTTTAAGGAAGTTGTTGAAGAATTGGGTACTGAGAATATTGAGGCTGTGATTATGGGGTGTACAGAAATACCTCTTTGTTTAGATAAAGAGGTATTGTCTGAGTGGGGTATGAAGGATTTGATTTTAGTGAATCCTACTGAAGTTTTAGCAAAAGCGATTATTAATAAAGTTATTAGCTAACTAGGCTTGCTTTATATTTTGTGCCTTTGTAGTGTCCTTGGTTTAGAAGTTCTAGGACTTCTTTTTTGAATTTCTTGTCAACTTCTACAGTTGAGTTTTTATGACCAATGTTGATATTTCCTATTTCAACTCTTCTTAATCTTTTTCGTTTAATTATTTTCTGAATAATTGTTTTTGGTCCAATTTGTTGATTTTTCCCGATATTAATTTCAAATTTTGCGAAATCTAATTTTTCATTACTTTTTCTACTGTGTCCTTGTC
>CAYNUR010000174.1:0-3003 GCA_964400435.1 uncultured Candidatus Peribacteria bacterium | reverse complement strand
ATTTTTACTAATATTTTTAGTGATTATTATGAAGGTTTTGGCGATTGAGACATCTTGTGATGAAACTGCTGCTGCGGTTGTTGAGAATGGACAGAAAGTTTTATCAAATGTGATTGCTTCACAAATTGATTTACATGCGCTTACTGGTGGCGTTGTGCCTGAAGTTGCTGCTCGTGAGCATGTTTTAAATATGATCCCGGTTTTGGAAGAATCTTTGAAGATTGCGAATTGTGAATGGGAAGACATTGATATATTAGCTGTTACTAAAGGACCAGGATTGGTTAGTTCTCTAATAATTGGAACTGAAACTGCAAATGTTATTTCTTATTTGAAAGATATTCCTTTAGTTCCAGTTCATCATATTGCTGGACATTTATATTCGAGTTGGATGGATATTGAAGATTCTCAACCTGAATTTCCTATTCTAATTTTGACTGTTTCTGGAGGCCATAATGAGTTGGTTTTGATGCGTGATCATTATGATTTTGAGGTTTTAGGTGAAACTCTCGATGATGCTGCTGGTGAAGCTTTTGATAAAGTCGCTCGGATGTTGGGTCTTGGATATCCTGGTGGACCTGCAATTGCTAAAAAAGCTGTAAATGGAAATGCTTCATGTTTTGATTTTCCTCGTGTGATGATGGAAAAAGATAGTTTAAATTTTAGTTTTTCTGGTTTGAAAACTGCAGTTATGAATGAAGTTAGAAATTATGCTAAAAAAAGGGATTTAGAAGATGTTAAAAAATTTGATGAAGAATTTGTCTGTGACCTTTCGGCAAGCTTCCAAGAAGCTGTTGTTGATACTTTGAGTGGTAAATTGATGAGAGCATTAGAAAGATTTCCTAGTGTAAAAGAAATTCATTTGGTGGGTGGTGTTTCTGCGAATATTCGTTTGCGTGAAAAAATTGAAGAAGTTAGACCTAATAGGTTGGTTTTTAGGTTTCCAAATTCAATTCGATATTGTACTGATAATGCTGCAATGATTGGTGCTGCTGGATATTTTGCATATATGAAAAATCCTGAGAATTATTCTTCTAAAACAAATATCATCCCCTCTACAGAATTTTCAATTATGAGTTAAGAATATTGAAATAAAATTGACCTTTAGTAGTCATAAAGTGCGTCTTACAAGGTTTTTAATCTAATTTTAATCGTATTTAAGCCATTTTCTGATCTACACATTTATTTTTCCCCTTACCCTTGAGAAAAAATAAATATCT
Organism: uncultured Candidatus Peribacteria bacterium; assembly: GCA_964400435.1. Taxonomy (GTDB): domain Bacteria; phylum Patescibacteriota; class Gracilibacteria; order UBA1369; family LOWO2-01-FULL-3; genus CAYNUR01. The sequence continues at coordinate 1,786 of CAYNUR010000174.1, read as the reverse complement.
GATATAGTGTATTCTGGCATTTGTATCATTTGACTTTTTTAATTTATGGCCGATTCTAAAAAAGAAGAACAGAAAAAGATTGAACCTTTTAGAACTCCGCGTGGTGTTCATGATATTCTTCCTGATGATCATGAGTTTCATACTTATATTAAGAAAGTTGTAAGACATCGTGCTAGACAAGCTGGTTTTAGAAGAATTACGACTCCAACACTAGAATATACTGATCTTTTTAGTCGAAGTATTGGTGATGATTCCGATATTGTTTCTAAGGAAATGTATACTTTTGAAGATAGAAAAGGTCGTAGTTTAACTATGAAGCCTGAAGGTACTGCTGGTGTTGTAAGAAGTTATATTCAACATGGAATGAACCAATTACCTCAGCCGGTACTACTTTATTATATTGAACCTCATTTTAGATATGATCGCCCTCAGAAAGGTCGATATCGTCAGTTTTGGCAGTTTGGTCTAGAAGTTATCGGAGAAAGTGATCCAGCATTAGATGCTCAAGTTATTCATTTAGCTCAAAAGATTAATGAAGATTTGGGTGTTGCTGATATTTTTGAGCTTCAATTAAATACAATTGGTACGCCTGAAGCTAGAAAAAATTATATGCAAGCTTTGGAGGATTTCTACATTGGTAAAGAAAGAGCTGTTCCACATGAGCACCGTGATCTTATTAGAAAAAATCCGATGAGACTTTTGGATAAAAAAGATGAAGATCTACAAATTTTGGCTGAATTAGCACCAAATATTCAAGATTATCTTGATAAAGAATCTTTAGAGTTCCATGAAGAACTGAAAGAATATCTTGATGAACTAGGAATGGAATATGTTGAAAATCCTCGTTTAGTTAGAGGTTTAGATTATTATTCGAAAACTGTTTTTGAGTTCTGGGATAAAAATGATGGAGCCCAAAATGCGATCGGTGGAGGTGGAAGATATGACGGACTTGTGGAAATGCTTGGAGGTCAACCTACACCAGCTGTTGGTTATGCTAGTGGAATGGAAAGAATTATTGCGAATATGAAACGTGAAAAAATTAGGGTTCCTTCTAAAGATGATCTACATGTTTTTGTAGCTCAGCTTGGGAAAGAAGCTAAGAAAAAATGTTTGAGTTTAATCAATGAATTAAGAGATGAAGGAATTAAAGCTATGGGAGCTCTAGGGAAAGGTTCTATCAATGTTCAGTTGAAAATGGCTGATAAATTTAAAGTTCCTTATGCTGTTTTGATGGGATTGACTGAAGTTCGTGAAGGAAATGTGATTATTAGAGATATGAAGAAAGGTGTTCAAGAGACATTGCCTTATGAAGATGCTGTTGAACGGATTGTTGAGTTGATTGGTGAGGATAATTTGGATAAGTATTCGCCAGGAGAACTAGTCTACAGCTAAAAAAAGAGAAAGAAATACATCATCTACTGCGTAAGCGAGCAGATTTCAAATCCTCACGTATAATGAATACGCTGCGGTTTGAAATCTGCTCGCTTCCTTGTATCTGATGCATTTCTTTCTCTTTTTACTTTCTTGGGAATTTATTAGGGAATTTAGGAAATCTTGATATATTGCGGTTTGAAAACTGCTCGTTTCCTTGTATCTGATGTACTTCTGTCTCTTTTTTACTTTCTTGGAAATTTGAGTGATTTAGGAAATTTCGATACATTGCGGTTTCAAATATTGGCTCTGACGTAGTAGATGATGGATGTACTTCTGGCACTTTTTTAGTTTCTGGAAAATTCTTATTTTGATTGTTTAATCTGCTTGTATTCCGATACTATTATGTTTAAAT
>CAYNUR010000173.1:0-3016 GCA_964400435.1 uncultured Candidatus Peribacteria bacterium | reverse complement strand
CCTCAGAAGTTTTGAGTGATAAAAAATTAGTTGCTCAAGAATATTCTAAAGTGGAAAAAGTGAAGAACCTTCATCAAAAGAAAAAACGGAAAAGTCCCATTTTGATGAATCAAAATGGGATAAACAGAAAGTTACAATAAGCAAAAGTCTTTATAAAACTTATTCACCTAGAGTTCTGGGGAATCCAGTTTTCATAGCAATCGATGTTGAAAGATCCAAGAATTCTGCAAAAAAGAAAGGATATAAAATTCCAGAAAACCCAATGATTTTAGGAAAACCTGCAAAGTTTATGGCAGAAATAATGATTGAGGTAAATGATTCAGACCCAAAAGACACGAACGTTCTAAAGTTTGAAAACAAAGAATTTTATTCCATGGTCTCAAAAATCCTTGGAGCCAATTTAAGAAAGACAAAGAAGAATTGACAAAACAACTAGGAAAAAATCCTATCCAAATTTACACACTTTACTCATCAGTAAAGACAGACAGTTCAAGAGTACACTTGGCCGAATAATTAAATTTCAGCAGACGGACATAATTCATTCAAGGGGCAAACAGTACACTTAGGATTTCTTGCTATGCAAATTTTCCTCCCATGATGGATCAACCAATGGGGGATTTGAGCCCATTTTTCTTTAGGTATTAGTTTCATAAGCTGTCTTTCAATTTTTACTGCCTTTTTTGCTTCAGCATCTTTCTTGTTAACTAAACCAAGTTTACCAGTAATCCTTGCAACATGAGTATCTACAACTATTCCTTCATTTATGCCATGAGCTTCATTCAAAACAACATTAGCAGTTTTTCTAGCTGCCCCAGGTATTGAGGTTACTTCTTTTAGAGTTTTAGGTAATTCACCACCAAATTCCTCCATAACTTTAATCGCAGCTCCCTTTATATTTTTTGCCTTGTTCCTATAGAAACCGGTTGAATAAATGAGTTTTTCCAATTCTTCTATATCAGCTTCAGCAAAATCTTTAATGGTCGGATAGCGTTTAAAAAGTGCAGGAGTCACTTTGTTTACACGTTCATCAGTACACTGAGCGGAAAGAATAACAGCAATTAACAGTTGGAAATCAGTTTCATAATCCAAAGCAATTCGAGCATCCTTATACTCTTTACTAAGTAAGTCTAAGATTTTTTTAAGTCGTTCCTTATTGGCCATTTTGAAGTATTTCATAAGGCCATTTTAGCTGAGAAATCTAGAATTCGAAACTAAATACCTTCTTCTGAATATCTTGGAATATCATTAATATTTTTCCCAAATATAGCCTCATCCCTCATCGTTTGATACTTAGCCGGTAATCTTTCCGCTTGTTCATCAGTAAGGACTTCTAGCGGCATATAAGGGAGAGGATCAACATGTTTTCCATCAATAAGCATCTCAAAATGTAAATGAGGTCCAGTTGTCATATAACCAGCACCTTTAGTACCAGGTAAACCTCCGCTTAAACCAATTATTTGGCCTTGAGTTAGGGAATCCCCCTCTTTTACCAGAATCTGGCTAATATGACCATAAACCGTGCTATAGCCATCAGCATGTAGAATAATTATATAGCTATATCCATAACCATTGTCCTTAGCGGCGTAAACAACACCATCTGCAGCAGCACGAACTGGAGTACCCTGATAAGCAGGAATATCAATAGCACTATGCTGAACTCCAAATACACCAACATATCCAGGATCTCGATAATATGCACTAATACCCTTTATTGGCTCAAGTGGCCAGTCAAATCCATCTGGATTCATTCCACGATAACGAATATGGAAATCATAGACAACCTGACTTCGGGTATCACTCAGGAAGTCATCATATTTAGTTGGGTCAAATTCTGGACCAAGTACTTCAATTTCTTTCTCAATAAAGGCAACAGCATTGTTTAATGTTCTGATATCTTCAACAACTGAACCTTGCTCCTCTATAGTTTGTTCAAGGAGTTGAGAATAAATCTCTTCTTGTCCTTTAGTTAATTCAAGTAAGCTAGATTTTGCAATCTTTTGTAGTTCTAACTGATCTTTTTCAGTAGAGATTTTTACTTCCAATTCATCAAGTTTGAATTTTTTCGCAGTTAGAGTTTTTCTTTCTTCTTCAAGCTGATATTGGATTTTATCGAGTTTATCAAGAATTTGTAATCCCGTTTCGTTTAGAAGGTCAAAGTATCTCATTTGTTTTAAATGATCGCTAACATTCTCGTCTGAAAGAAGAAGTTTGAAAGCATTTACACTTCCATCTCCCTCCATCATATAATAATTGTTTTCTTCTTCATATAAGGCACGTAGATAGTCTTTTAATAAGCTTTTTTGATAGTTTAACGCGATCTCTCTTAATTCGATTTGTTCCATTAGCAAAGAGATATCATTTTCCGTCTCAACTATTTGTCCAATAATAGTAATAAGCTTTTTAGAAGTGTCTTCAATTAATCCATCTAGATTTCCCAGCTGCTCTTCTAGAGTTGATCGTTCTTCTTTTACATGATTTAAGTGTTCTTCTGTATCTGTCACAGAATTTAACAACTGGTGGTAATCAGATTTAGACAAACTTAACTCTTCTTTGAGGCGGTCTAAAAATACTTCATTATTTTCAAGTTGCGCCTTTTGTTCCTCTGTTAACTCAGTTTGAATTTCTTCATTACCATCTTCAAAGTCTTTAAACTCAACGGTAGAAGATTCAAAGTCGCTAATCTCCTCATTATTCTCAATCTCAGCGCTATCAACTAATTCAACACTTTCAAAATCTTCAATCTCTTCTTCACTTGAATTAACATTTTCATTCAGGTTTTCAACTTCTTGAGCTGTAAACACTGGTTCAATATTTTCAGCAATACTCTCGTCGGAACTAGATTCTTCATTTATCAAAACGAAAGATTCCATTTCTTCCATTCCACTATTTGCATAGCTCAGAGCAGCATTTGCCAATAAAATGGCTGCAACTAGCAAATAACTTAATAACTGATTTATTTTATTTTTCATTTTTGCTTTTGGTTTTATCAAATAATTATAACATAAATTCATCTTTT
>CAYNUR010000172.1:0-3052 GCA_964400435.1 uncultured Candidatus Peribacteria bacterium | reverse complement strand
TTGTTCTTCTGTTAATAGTTCTTCAATATTATTTGGATCTAAATCTTTGTCGTTGAAAACTTGTGAATTAACATTGTTGTCTGAAAATGTTCTTAATCTCCAATAATTGAAATTTATAAGTCCAGGAGTAGATCTTTCTTTAGCACTTTCGATGAAAAGGATATTACTTTTTTCATTTAGCATGGTTGTGTAAATTGGATCATCAAATTCACTTTTGGTGTAATTACTTTGCCAAACACTTATCAGTGCAGATTGAATTATTAATAGTGTTGCCAGTGAGATTGTAAGCAGTCGCTTTTTTTGAAAGAAAAGAGTTGCTGTTAAGCCAAAAACGATCAGTAGCATTATTGTTCTGAAGTAAAGACCGCTGTTTAGATATCCTTCGAAAACTTTGTAGTAAGGTGAAAGTTGTAAGTTTAAAGCGTGATTTACAGTTGAGAATTTTAGAAAAAGAAGTGGTGTAAGGAAGACAATAAAAACTAGGCTATTTATAGTTAACTTCTTTTTTGTTTCTAGGAAAATAAAAGTGAAGATGAAGATGTAAACTAGTGAGACGTTGATATAACGAGTAAGAAGATCGAGATCAAGTCCTCTGATCATATAGAGATAAATGTGTTGGGCGCTAATTAGGAAATTGAGGATTATAAATGCGAGGATGAAATATTTCGATTTTTTAATCGTTTTATCTTTGCTATTGAAAATATTTGGGAAGAAAATTACGAGAGGAATGAGGAAGGTTGTAATAATGAAACTGTTGGCTTGATTTTTAAGTGCTTGGAATATTAGGAGGTAGCTATTTGGATCAGAAAGGGTTTTGATTTTTTCTAAAAATTCTGAACTGATGTGTGGAATTAGAATTGAAATTAAGAGAACAAGTGCAGCGAAAGAAAAGAGAAAAACTGGAATAATAATTTTTTTCTTTTTACTTAAAATGGTTTCATTTATTCCAATAGCCAAAGGAAGAATAAATCCGTATGGTCTAGTGAAAATTGCTAGAATGCTAAAAATTAATGAAAGTATTTTATTCCTTCGATTTTTAAAAGAATTTAAATAGAAATATAAAGTCCAAATCGAAAAAACTAAGAAAAAATGTTCTGTCATAACCATTTTTTCATAAAGTGTGATCGAAGGAATTAAGAGAATAATTGTGGTAAAAATGATTGCTAGGTGATCTTTTTTAATGAATTTTTTGAATAAATTGAATAATGGGAAAACTAGAGTTGCTGAAAGAATTGCATTGAGAATTAATGCTCCTGAGAAGATCTGAGTTTTGCTTAAGAAAAAGTAAAGTGGAGAAATTAAGATTGAATAAAGTGGGAATGGATTTCCGCCAGGCATTTGGGCAATTTCATTACAGTTTTCTATTTTGAAATTTTCTGCAAAATATTGAGCTTTCAGTAAAACACAGGTTTCATCAGGGTAAATAATTACACTGCTGACGGTGAAACTCATGGCAATTTTGAAAAGCAGGAAGGCCAGAAATAAATAGAAAATTTTCTTTTTCATCTAAAAAATTAAATCTATATATTTTAGCATTAAAAAGCCGAATACTCAATTCAGTAGGGTTGACTCTTTGATTGTTGTGGTCTGGCTTTAATTTGTTGCTGTACTTTCTTCTACTTTGACTGGTCCTTGATCACTATTTTGTTGTATTAAAGCTTGTCCTCCACCTAAAAAGCTTCTGACTTGGAAGTATATTATTGTTAATGCAATGATAATAAGTAGAGGTGCAACAACTAATTTGATGAGTTTCTTTTTATCGAATTTGTTCTTTTCTTCAGTGAGTTCTTGTTCGGGAGTTCCGTTTGGGATTTGTGGTTGTGTAGCGACTGGAGTTGTAGCAGGTTGTACCGGTTGATTTGTATTTGTTGGAGCTACGGTTGTTGGTTGTTGCGGTATTTGTTGTGGTGCAACTTGTTGATTTTGCTGAGGTTGCACAGCTTGAGGTGATGGATTAATAGGAGATTGTTGAATTGTTTGAGGTTGATTTACTGTTTGCACCGGTGGAGTGTTTGGTGTTTGTGGCGTTTGTATTTGTGGTTGAGGAGCAGCTGGTTGTGGTGTAGGTTTTGGTGCTGGGGTTTGAGGTACAGGGTTTGTTGCTTCAGGAATATTATTTACAGCTGGTGGAACAGGAGAATTTGCAGGTGGTTGCTGAGGTGGAAGATTAGTGTTTTCTACTTTATTTATAGGAGGAATAGCTTGAGTTTCGTTGGAAACTACTGTTGTTGGATTTGTGTTTTGTGGATTATTTTGATCTTCCATTTTTGTTTTAAAGATAGTTTAATCCCTTTATTTTAGCATAAAAGTTAGGTTCATTGCAATGCTTATCTTGTTGGATTATTTGGGGGATTTTGATAATCTTTAGAAAAATTTCTCATTCTTATTGTGAAAAAAGCGTTACTTATTTCTGAATCTTCTGTTTATCGTGATCAAGATGGAAAAATGATTGCACGAGGGGGTGGTGCGGCTTGTTTTCATAATATTGCTAAAACTTTGATAGATTTAGGTATTGAGCCTACAGTTTTTTCTATTAAGGAATTTGAAGGACAGAAAGTTGATGAAGTTTTGGATGGAGTGATTTATCGACGAAGAGAAGTACATTCTCGTTCTTCTTGGAAGCTTTTAGCTTATTTGCGACGTGCTTATAAAGATGCGAAAGATTACGATATGGTTTTTTTGAATCAATTTACTCCTCATTTACTTCTACCTTTTTTGAAAAAGACAAAAAAATATGTAGTAATTCATGATGTATATCGAGATAAAGGAATGCAATTTTGGATGAAGCAATTTGGTTTTTTTGTTGGAATGATGGGGAGTTTAATTGAGAGGTTACAACTGAGATTTGATAAAAAATATGCTGATAAAATTATGACTGTTTCTGAAGGGAGTAAAAAGAAAATTCTGAAACAATTGGGTGAAAGTGTTGAATCTAGATTATTTGTTAATCCTTATCCAATTGATCAATCAGAATATCAAGTTGGGGAGAAAAAAGAGAAGATTCTTTTGTTTGTTGGTCGATTTGTTTTGTATAAAAGACCTGAGGATGTGC
>CAYNUR010000171.1:0-3065 GCA_964400435.1 uncultured Candidatus Peribacteria bacterium | reverse complement strand
AATTTTTTTTATTTTTTTCACTTTTTCTTTTGGTTTTAATCTCCTTATTCTACTACAATCAGCAAACTTCATCAATCCACCAGAACACAAAGATGCTTTTGGTCAAGAGATTATTTCAAATTTGAAAAAAGGAAAAACTTTGTTAACATTCGGTAAGTTAATCTAAAAAAATGAATAAAATACTAAAAAACAGCATCATAGCCTTACTGCTGGGCTTATTATCAATTCAAACAACGACTGCTTCAAATTCAATCGATAACGAAAATATCAACACAAATGAAGAAGTTGAAGGCAATGAAGAAAACGAACTCGATATTGAATCAATAAATGAAGCGAGTTACTTGAAGGCTGTAATAAGCAGTGATGAAGCAGTAAAAACAAAACAGAGTACAATTTTTGATGCATCACAATCTTTTATTCCTAATCCAAACTCACAAATTATCTACGAATGGGATTTTGGAGATGGAAATCGTAATGAAGGAATAGAAGTCTTACATGCTTATCAAGAACCAGGAGAATATACCGTTACATTAAAGATCACAGATGGTAATAACAGCTCAAAAACTAGCCAAAAAGTTTTCGCTTACAGAAAGTTGGTTTTCCTAATAACCGACCAAACTAGCGCAGAAGAAAGAATTGAATTAATTAAAGAATTCGCAAAGACACAAGGTGTATTTATTAGTATAATCGAAAGTTTTGGAAGTAGTACTGAGTTCATCTCAGAAGAAATTCTAACAAAAAAATTAACAGAAAACGAAAAAAACCTACTAAAAGCTGGTCAAATCTTAATTTGGACAAAAGAAAATGCAGGCTTAAATGCTCTTTCACGTTTCATACAAAACAATCAAGAATCACCAATCAACTTTTCTCAAAAAAGTATCATAGTTTTAGATAAAAACGTTCAAAGCAATATAAGCAGAATTCAAAAACAATTAGGACTAATCAAACCAAAAACATTAATTGTAACTCAAGAAGTTGGTATAAATTTAGTCATTGAAAGTAAAGATGATGAAGAGCTAACACAAACTCTTCAAGATGGGGGATACATACATGAGATAATAGATGAAAGTACGGGCCAACTAAAACCATGGAACTTCATGTCATACTTCGTTAACATACTTATTAACACAGGAATTCCTGATAATACAATTGCCTTAATCTTACTCCTACCAGTAATCGCAACTGTAGTCGCAATAATGAGACAAGTTGTGGGTGTAACAACTTTTGGAATTTACACACCTTCACTATTAACACTTTCATTCTTAATAATTGGCCTTTACGCAGGACTGCTAACATTATTAATGGCAATCATAGCTGGTGCATTACTAAGACCTTTACTGAAAAAAACACGAATGTTATTCATCCCAAAAATGGCAATTGTAATAACGATAATTTCAATGGCTATTTTATTGTTACTAATAATTAGTAATTCTTTAAATCTATTTGACGCTCAATTCTTATCCATCGCTGTATTTCCAATGATAGTAATTAGCACATCAGTGGAAAAAATGATTAGCGTAAAAAGTGAAAAAGGCTTGATCTCTTCCATCTTCCTTATGAGTGGAACTGTTGTCGTTGCTGTAACTGCCTACATAATTGCAGGTGGAGAAATCAACCTTGGATTCACCACAATGCAATTCAGCTCACTAAAAACTACAATGCTTACCTATCCAGAAATAATTATATTATTACTTATCGTAAATCTTGGCTTAGCAAAATGGAGCGGATTAAGATTAATGGAATACGTAAGATTCCGAGAAATATTAAGACATATTGAAGAATAAACTATGCTAAATCACCATGGAATATTAGGGATTAACGCAAGAAATCTCTTATATATTCGCCCTTACAATCCAAAAAAAGCCATAGCCATGGCTGATGATAAAATTAAAACCAAGCAGTTTCTTTCAGCACGAGATGTCCAAGTTCCAAGACTTATAAATATCATTAAAAACGCTGACGAGCTTGATAACTTTAATTTTTCATCCCTACCAAGTAGCTTTGTCGTAAAACCAAATCATGGTTACGGAGGCGAAGGAATCATCCCAATTGTTGAAAAAAAAGGGGATTACTGGATTACAGCTGGAAACAAAAAAATAAATGAAGCTGATTTAAAAAATCATATCTCAGATATTCTAGATGGTAGATTCTCACTTTCAAATGTAAGTGATTATGCATTCTTTGAGCAACTAATAATTTCAGATGACTCCATCGGCTTATACTCTTATAAAGGATTACCAGATATTCGTGTTGTAGTTCATAATTTAATTCCTGTCATGGCAATGCTCAGGTTACCCACAAGAGAATCTGATGGAAAAGCAAATCTTCACATGGGTGCAGTAGGCGTAGGAATAGACATCGCAAAAGGTCAAGCTACTCATATAGTTTACAGAAATAAAATCATCCACGAACTCCCTGACGGAAAAGGAGAAATTAGAGGTTTAAAAATCCCATACTGGGACGACATTTTGGAAATGGCTTCAAGAGTTCAACTCATTACAAATCTGGGATACTTAGCCGTTGATGTATGTCTAGATAAAAACACTGGACCAGTTTTATTAGAAATGAACGCAAGAGCAGGCTTAGCAGTACAAATTGCCAACTTATCACCACTACGAAAAAGACTTGAGCGTATACAGGGGGTTAAAGTTACTACACCAACAAAAGGTGTAAGAATAGCAAAAGATATGTTTGGACATATTGTTGAAAAAGAGATTAAAAATGTTTCAGGAAAAGAAGTAATTGGACTAAATGAAGATCTAGAAATCATTCAAAAAGATGGAACAATAAAACTATCAGCACGAGTTGAAACAGGAATTGATAGAAGTATTTTTGATAAAGAAATTGCAAAAAAATCAGGATTATTAAAATCAAACGAGGACTACGATTCAAACAAAGAAACACTTAATATCAAATTCACCCTAACAGGAAAAAGAATGCAGACAATCGTAGATTTAAAGGAAGTACCAAGCGAAAAATACAAATTTATTTTAGGAAACAGAGATCTAAAAGATTTTCTAATTGACCCGAATGCAAATAGAAATGAAAAGAAAGAAACACCGAAA
>CAYNUR010000170.1:0-3071 GCA_964400435.1 uncultured Candidatus Peribacteria bacterium | reverse complement strand
TCAAAAGAGGAACAAAAATTTATAACCAGCCGGATTAAGTTACAAGGTATAGCCGATAAGGTTGGTGGAATTTCTCGTGAATACGTGGGGATGATTTTGCGTGGGAAACGAGACGTTAAAAGTAAGAAGGCACAACGTGTTGCAATAGAGTTTCAGAGGGTTTTAGAGGAGTTACACGCAAAGAATTCTACAAAAGTTCACGCTCTGGTAAAAAGCGGATTTGTACATGAAAATGGAACAATTACCGATGATGAGGTTGAGGCTCGGTTCAAAACATTTCAAACTGCTGCTGCATTTCTACTGAAGAAAACAACTCCCGAGAATTACTATATCACCCAGCAAGAGTTCGATGGCTTGTATTGGGTCTCTATTGAGGGAACAGAAAAATATATCCACGAACTACAAAAGGACTTATAAAAACAAATGCCCCACATTTGGAACAACATACTAGTGGTAACTAAAGACGAGCTTGTCCCCACGTGGTGGAACTCCTATAATTCCTTAAAACAGGAGCTATACCGATACAAAGACAAGCCCTACGGCATCAAACGGGCACAACTGGGCGGTAACGGCAGGCAATTGCTGGTAATCTTCGACAGCCTACCCGGGGAAGTGCAAGAAGGTTTAGGCGATCCACGGAAGGTAAAACATCCACTAGAACCTTTCTACACCATTGACAGTGCAGCCGTTTGCTATTACTCCACCGAATTTATTTACCCCGATGGCAGCTACCTAACCCCGGCAGCGCAAGAGCGCTACATCATCAACGCCAGTGTTATTGGTGCCATTTTTGCTTTGGAACAGGCTAGAGGAGCCATACGCCTAAATCAAGGTGGCAGCCTAAAAGGCATTACCGCCACCTTATGTGCCGATGCCACCTCTTTTCAAGAAGTGTTACAAGTAAAGCACAAAGTACGGCACAGCTTACCCACCCACCCTCGGCACTTTAAAAACACTTTAACCCGGTTTAGCAAGCTAGGCTGTATCAGTTTGGTTAAAGATGCCAAAGGCAAAAGCAAACGCAACGCCCAAAAAGCCACTCCCCAAATCATCAAACTCCTTAACGACCTCTTTGCCACCCAAGCCCATAAGCCTACCGCCACAGAGGTAGCCAGGCAATACGAAGCCTTCTTAGGAGGCTATCTGGAAGTATGGAGCAACGAAACAGGCCAGGTGTACAATCCCAAAGCAATGCCAAAGCTCAGCCCTTCTACAGTTAAAGCCTACTTGGCAGGATGGGAAAACAAGATAGGTACCTATACCCGACGTAGTGGAAACCGCCAGAAATTGATGCAGCAATTTAAGCCGCATCACAGCCTGAAGCGGCCTAAATTTTCAGGGTCACTACTCTCTATCGATGACAGGCAGCCTCCCTTTGCTTATGACAAAAGCAAAAGGCTATGGTTCTACAACGGTATAGACCTAGCCAGCGGTGCATTCACATGTTGGGTGTACGGCAAAACTAAGGAGGGGCTGATCTTAGCGTTTTACCGCCAACTGGTACGCAACTATGCGCAGTGGGGGTTGTGCCTTCCCGACGGGCTGGAGTGTGAAAGCGCTCTGAACAGCATGTTTAAAGATACTTTTCTTCGCGAAGGAGCTATGTTCCAACATGTAAGGATAGAGGCCAACAATGCCAGGGGCAAAAGAATAGAAGCCTATTACAGACCCCTACGCTACCAGTACGAGAAAAAGCGGGAGGGTTGGCTAGCCAGGCCCTTTGCGCTAAGCGAAGCCAACCAAGCAGGAAGCATACCCTCACCTATTGTTCCTTACGACCAGATCATCCAGGGATGCCTGCACGATATTGAGCAGTGGAACAATACCGAGCACAGCAGTGTTAAGGGGATAAGCCGTTGGGAGTACTTCTTGCAACACCAACACCCCGACCTAAAGCCTACCAACTACAAGGCCATCCTACCGCATTTGGGTTATAAAACAGAGACCTCCTGTAATGCAGGGATCATCAAATTACAGTATCAGGAGTTTTTGCTTGGAGATGATGGCAAAGTTGCTCTTGGGGAAGATTTGATCCGCTTGATGAAAGTAGTAGAAGGTCAAGAACTGGATGTGTACTGGTTGGATGATAACCAGGGAAATGTACTCAAGGTGTTAGTGTGTTTGCGGGGAGAAAGACGCTATATCTGCGAGGCTTGCCCAAAGCCTGTGTACAACAGGGCAGTGATTGAACAAACAGAACAGGATAGTAAGGCTCAAAAATTAATGAGCAGCTATGTAGCCACCATTGAAGGGTTTAGAAGAAAACGCACCCGGACTCTGGAACCCCTAACCGTACTGGATAACCGCCCTACTACGCTGAACAATACGTTTCAAATTGAGGGTCCCCCCTCGATCCCCCCAAAGTGGGGAAGGGGCCCCTCCCGACCGAGAGATGCTGAGGAGGTTGAGGTACTGGCAGAGGTGCAGCAGGATGCGTATGAGGCCATACCCGACCGGGTCTCGTTTAAAAAGGATTTGAAAGATAGGTTTTGAATAGTGAAAAGTGAATAGTTGAAAGTGGAAAATTATGAGTGAACACAACCCCAATTTTCAACTTTTCACTTTTAATTCTCAACTCTTTTTAACGCTTAATTGAAAATACTATGGCAACAATAACCACAGCATTTAAGAAGAAAGTATCAGAAAAGCTACTACAAAAACGAAACAACTTTGAGGGGTCAACTATGGACTTTGTTAAGGCTTGGGGTATAAAAGGCACCCAACTGCTCAGCTTGGAAAAGGGACATACCAGGTTTGTGTTTACCAATGAGCAGTGGATTACTCTGGGACGGGAGTTGCAGGTTGAGGTGTCGCGCCGAAAATGGCGACTTGCCCGCACCGATGTGTTTGATTTGATTGAAGAGGATGTGCTGTTCTGCCAGAAGTACTCCAAGAGCCGGATGTTTGTTGACCAGTGTGCTATTGGAAAAAGCTACAGCGCCAAGTACCTGTCACGAACGCTAAAGAATTGCTTTTATGTAGATGCTTCCCAAGGTAAAACTCGAGTACTGTTTATCCGGCTACTGGCCAAAACCCTGGGTATAAGCGACAAGGGACGATATGCTGATGTG
>CAYNUR010000169.1:0-3080 GCA_964400435.1 uncultured Candidatus Peribacteria bacterium | reverse complement strand
TTCAAGCACTCCTTTGAATTCATTGATCTGATTAACTTGCTCTGCAGATAAAGATTCAGCTGGTGTAATCAAAGGGCCGCCGGGAATATCCAGTTTTTGAAAATTAGTTTTTAGGTATTCTGAAGTTTTTTTTGCTTCCATTTTTATTGATTCATCAGCCGAAGAGTCTTCTTGAATCGCTTTTAGTTCATGCAAAAAACCTTCATTGTTTTCATCCATATCTAACTTTATTGAACTTACAGTTTCGGCAATCGATTGTTTTGGTGCTTCTGAGTGGACTTCCTGAGAAGATCCAAAGTCATCTACTGAGTAAACTAGTCTGTTTTCTGTAATTTTGAATTTTGACATTTTATTTTAGATTCGGATTGGGCATCTTTTTATTTTACCACTTTTAAACCATTTTGTCTATTTTTGATTGATTTCTTATTGAAAAGAAGGTATGTTTTAGCCCTTAAGAATTACGTTTTTAAGATTATTTATGAAAAAGTTGAAAATTGTAACCGGTGAAGATAATCCGATTTTGCGTGCTGTTTCTAGCGAAGTCAGGAATTTTAATTCTGAATTAAAGAGTTTCGTTAAAGCTATGAAAGTAGCGATGGAAAAAGCTAAAGGATTGGGAATTGCTGCTCCTCAAGTAGGGAAGAATATTAGAGTTTTTTTGACTACATTGAATTTTAGGAAAAAAGATGAAATTTTAGTTGCCATGGTGAATCCTGTAATTGAGAAATTTAGCGAAGAAAAGGAAATTGATGAAGAAGGATGTTTAAGTTTACCGAATAGATATGGGAAAGTTGAACGTTCTAAAAGTGTAAAAGTAAAATTTCAGGACTTGGATGGGAATTGGCAGAAAATGGAATTAGAAGGGTTGAATGCAAGAGTTGTTCAGCATGAATTAGATCACCTGAATGGTGTGCTTTTTATTGATAAAGAAGTGAAAAAAATTGCTTCTAGAGAGTAAGAATTATTTTTCTGCTAACAATTTTTCTGCATCTGAAATAGAGCCTTCGTAGGCTAGTTTGTTTTTGATTTCAGATATTTGTGAATCTACTTTTCCTTCTGAAAGAATAAGGAAATAATTTGCCTTATATGCTTCGGGGATATTCTTTAGGACATCTGGATTTGTGGTTAGAACTTCTTCCAGTCTAGATTTTATTTTTGCTTTTCCTTCGTCTGAATTAATATCTTCAATGTTTTCCTCGATGATATATGTTGCGAATGAGGGATCTTCAACGATTGCTCCTTCTGCTGAAAGTGCTGCTAATTTTTCTGAATTATCGAATTCATTGTTGTAGTTTCCATTCAACATAATCTCTATCGCCTTAGAATTTGCTCCAACCTTCATTAATTCCTCAACAAGATTCTTTGCATTTTCTTGACCTATATTTTTTTCTAATGCAATTGCTTGTGCTGGCTCTAGAGTTTTTGCTAAGTCTAAACTGGAATTATCTTGATGAGCTTTAATATATACTGCTACTTTCTGCGAATTGTTTGGAACTATTTTGATAACTTCTTTTAATTGCTCAGAACTTGCATATTTTAGAGAGCTTAAAAGAAATTGATAATGTTCAGGACTTTCAGAATTACCTTCATAATCTTCGATTACAGCTTTGAAATATTCTTGATATTTCTCTGGCTCATTTGGCTCTTCTGAAAGGATTTTTTGAGTTTGTTGGAAATCGTATTCTGAAATAACATCTTCGTTCTGACCTAACCAATCTTTTGGCAACTCAAGGAAAGCCTCTAAATGTTCTGGTTTAGGTTCAACTTTTTGAACTAATTTATACAACATTTCTGCGTACTTTTCTTTGGACTCTTGATCTTTGATGTTTTCTTTATTGATTAGAGTAAATGACTTCTCTGCAAATTCTGAATATAAATCTTGTTTTTCAGTGTTATTTTCGTAAATCAAATTGGTATAACTTGAAAGTGATTCAAGTAAACTAGAATTATCACATTCTCCTGATTCACAGTTTTTAACATTTGCAGAGATTAGCAATTCATTTGCTTTGATTTTGTCTTCTTCATTAGCATATTCATTTTCAATAATTAAGCTTAAAGCTTCATCTTTATTTGCTAAATCAATGACATATTCTTCACCATCCATGCTAGTTGATTTTATCTTTGTAATTCCAGAATTAATTAACTCCTCTGTAATTTCTAGTACTGTTGATCTGTCAGTTGATTCAGTACTAATTTCAACATAAGCATCCTTTAAAATATCTGACCGCTTTTCCTTATTCTTTGGTAACTGAGAAAGATAAAAATCTTTCGTTGCAGAGTCTTTCACATCATTTGCAAATTCTTCCATTAATCCAAATTTTCCCGTTAATTTTGTGATATTCATCAATTCATCGGAATCAAAATTATTCTTATTTAAATAAATCTCTCTGAGAATTGACTGGATTTGATGAGATGAAAACTGACTTAAGTTATTTGCGAAGCTAGTATAGAGCTTGTTTGAAGGATCAATACTGAAATCATCATTATTAATTGCCCTCCTGATTTCGTGAATTACGCGATGAGGATCTGTCTCATCTAAACCTGAAAGCTCTATGATCTTCGCTAGGCTTTTATTTGAGTCAGGACTGTATGGTTCTTCAAAATACTTTTCTGCGGAATGATTGCTAGCTTTACTTTTATCGATTTCAAATTGGATTTTTAGGTATTCTTGAGCTAGATTTTTTAAGAAATGATCTGGATCAGCAGTAGGATCAAGTTTATGAACTATTGAATAATCAACTCCTTCAGATTTCAATATTTCTCTAGCATTAGACAATCTTATTTCTGGATTTATAGAATCGTCAAAAATATTATTATAAAAAGTTCTCATGACCTCTAACTCTTGTTCATTAGATAAGAATTCTGTCCGATCAACTTCCATGTCGTAGATCCGCTTTGCTGCTAAAATTAAATTTGAAACTAAAGGATGATTGATTTCAGAAAGATTTAAAAAGAATTGATGGGAATTTCTAAAAAATTCTGTTGCTAATTCATCACTATTTGAAACAAAGAAATAATTTTCTAATTCACTTAAACTTGTTTGCCCCTTTAAAGTTAATATTTCACAAGCACATTGTATC
>CAYNUR010000168.1:0-3109 GCA_964400435.1 uncultured Candidatus Peribacteria bacterium | reverse complement strand
GCAATATCTCTTGTTGTGGTTCCGGCATATCCCTTTTGAATGAACATGTCCCTGGCCACTTTCTTAATTTTCTCTTCCGTTGAGTGATCTTTCTTCAATGAGTTGGATTTTAGTTCAAATGTGAAGATTTTGTATTAGGGGGACTTTGTGATATTTGTAATTAATTAATAAATAACTTATGACCACTGGATTAGTTGTACTTTCTATGGTTGGTGTTTTATTTTTAAATGCTTGTTCAAATACTAGCCTAAATGAAGATATCGAGAATGAATCTTCTACAATGTCGGAACCATTGAAAGTGGTGACGACAATTCCACCATTGTATTCGTTTACAAGTCATTTGGTTGAGGGGACAAATGTTGAAGTGACGAATTTACTTCCTGCAAATACAAGCATTCATACTTTTCAATTAACCCCTTCGTTGGTTAAAGAGATTAATGAGTCTGATTTGTTGGTTATAAATGGATTGGATTTAGAATTGTTTTTAGAAGATGTTTTAGCTGATTATGATGGTGAAATCGTGACTACATCTGAAGGTTTAGATTTAATTAGTTATGATCAAGATCATGAAGAAGAGGATCATCACGACGAGGATGAAGAACATGATCACGAAGAAGAAGAGCATCATGACGAGGATGAAGAACATGGTCACGAAGAAGAGGATCATCACGACGAGGATGAAGAACATGATCACGAAGAAGAGGATCATCATGACGAGGATGAAGAACATGACCATGAAGAAGAGGATCATCATGACGAGGATGAAGAACATGATCACGAAGAAGAGCATCATGATGAGGATGAAGAACATGACCATCATCATGGAGAGTTCGATCCACATGTTTGGTTGTCTCCAAAAAATGCGAAAATTCAGTCTAAGACCATTTTAGAAGCTTTAGTAGAGTTAGATCCTGAAAATGAAGATATATTTAGAGATAATTATCAGGAGTTAGAGGGGAAAATAAATGATTTAGAAGTTGAGGTTGTTCAAGCCTTTAATGAAATTGAAATTAAATCATATATTGTTTTCCATGATGCGTATAGATATTTTGAGAATTATTATGGATTAGAGGCTGCTGCTCATTTAGAAGAATTTCCAGGAGATGAGCCGTCAGTTGAATATTTAGCTGAAGTAATAGAAATTATTGAAGATGAAAACGTAGAAGTCATTTTTTCTGAGCCACAGTTTTCACCAAAGTTGGTTGAGACTTTATCTAGTGATTATGAATTAAAAGTTGGAGAATTAGATCCTCTGGGCACTGAGGTGACAAAAGATTCTTATTTTGAGATGATGAGGAAGAATTATCAAGAATTTGAAAAAGTTTTTAATGAGTAAAATGTCTAATAAAAAAGATAGTCTACTTTTATTGGTATCTAAGGTTAGTGTTGAGTATAAAAAGGGAAAGAAAATTCTTGATAATGTTTCATTTGAAGTTGGAAGAGGTGAATTGATTAGTTTGATAGGTCTAAATGGAACTGGTAAAACTACTTTATTGAAGACGATTGTTGGTTTAATTAAACCAAATTCAGGGAAGATAATTAGTAATGCTGAGAAGATGTTTTATATTCCTCAAAAGTCAGACTTGGATACCTCTTTTCCTTTAACCGTAAAAGAATTTTGTGAACTTTTCGGAGACAAAGACTATGAAGATTTTTTATTGGAAACTGGCATGGAGAAGTTCTTGGATTCGAAGGTTGCTAGTTTGAGTGGTGGTCAATTTCAGAGAATTTTGATTGCTGTAGCTCTATCAAAAAAACCTGATTTATTACTTCTAGATGAGCCAACTACTGGAATTGATGTAGCAGGTGAGCAATCTTTTTATAAATTAATTTCTGACTTGAAGAAAAAATATGAGATTTCAATGATTTTAGTTTCTCATGATATTCATCTTGTTATGAAAAATACTGACAAAGTATTGTGTATTTCTAGGCATGTTTGCTGTCAGGGGACACCTAGTGAAGTCGAGTCTTCGAAAGAGTTTCAAGAAATTTTTGGAAATCATTTAACACCTTACGTTCATAAACATGACCATGTTCATTGAGTATTTACAGTATCCGTTTTTTCTTCGTGCATTGATTGTGGGTGGGATAATTGGGTTTTTACTTTCTACTATGAGTACTTATGTCGTGCTTAGGAAAGAAGTTTTATTTACTCATGCTTTGTCGAATATTGGTTTTTTGGGAATTGCTTTGGCAATATTATTTAATTTTCCGGTGACTTTTTCCTTAATAATTAGTTGTTTAGTTGGAGCTTATTTGATTAGTCTAATTCAAAGGAAAAAACTTTTTGCGAATGATTCATTGTTGGGTATTTTTTCTCAATTAGGATTGGCTTTAGCTATTATAGTTATTGCCCTTTTTCCTGGATATAGAATTAATATTGAACAGTTTTTATTTGGTGATATTTTGGGCATTAATCAGATGGATGTTTGGGTGAGTGGAATTTTATTTGTTGTGATTGGTGGATTATTGACGGTTTTTCATAAGAAGTTTTTGATGATTTCTTTGTCAGATGAGTTGAGTCATACATTAGTTAAAAGGAAGAACTTTTTTAATGCGCTTTTTATTATTGTTTTGGCAGTTTTAATTGCTATGGCGATGAAGATAATTGGTGTGTTGTTGGTTGCGGCTTTTATAACCATTCCTGCTAATACTTCAAAATTATTGATGAAATCGATGCGAGGAGTTTTTGTTTTAAGTTCAATTTTAGGTTTAATTGGAGTTGTTTTAGGATTGTTTGCTAGTGCAGCTTTTGATTTGCCGAGTGGTGCAATGATTGTTTTAGCTTTGGGAATTTTCTGGATTTTAGCTATTCTGGGAAGGAAGATTTTCAATCGCTAAATTTATATTTTGTCGCGGAAAAAAAAGAAAATAGGATTAATATTTCCTCATCATCTTTTTGAGAAAAATCCTGTGTTAGATGAAGTTGATGAGGTTGTTTTGTTAGAGGAGCAGCTTTTTTTTGGAGTTGATGAATATGTGAATATGAAAATGCACAAACAGAAATTGGTTTTACATCGTGCAACGATGAAGTTTTACGAAAATTTTTTAAAAAAGAGAAAAATAATAAAGAGATAAAAATTCAAAAAAAAAAAAAAAGAGAATTTAA
>CAYNUR010000167.1:0-3119 GCA_964400435.1 uncultured Candidatus Peribacteria bacterium | reverse complement strand
ATTTTAGTATGTCTGGGATGGAATGGTATGATAATAGTTTAGTGAGACCTGATTTAGCTCCACCTAAATGGGCTTTTCCTGTTGCTTGGAATACAATTTTTATTTTGACGACTATTTCAGCTTTAATTATTTGGAACAAGGGTGATAAAGGGCAGACTTTGTGGGAAAGATTGTTCAAAAAGAAAAAAATTCATAAAAGATATTTATGGATGGTTGGATTATTTATTGCTAATGCGTTTTTGAATGTTTTTTGGAGCTTTTTATTCTTTTTTAATCAAATGATTGGAGCTGCTTTGATTGAAATGGTTATTCTGGAATTAACCACTCTTGGGATAATGATTTTGAGCTGGAAAACTTCGAAATTGGCTTCATTGTTATTACTGCCATATTTGTTGTGGGTAGGTTTTGCAACTTATCTGACTTATTTAATTTATGTTCTAAATTAGGCAAAGAATATTGCCCAAATGAGGTAGGCTAGGTAGAGAGAAATTAGGAAATAACCAGATTTCTTGGCAATTTTCCATTTTTTGATCAAAAGTAGAAAGAAAATTACAAAAACAGTAGCAAATAGAAGGATTACGGAACTATAGAGATTTTCTGTTGCTACAGGGATTTCTCGGTTTCGAATAATTAATGCGATTGACCATGGTAAACCTAAACCGATCAGAATATCGAAAATATTTGAACCAATAGCGTTACTGATAGCCATATCTCCTCTTCCTTGCTTTGCAACAATTACAGAGGAAAGTGTGTCAGGAATAGAAGTTCCGATTGCTAAAACTGTTAAAGCAATTATGGAGCTTGGAACATTTAGAATCTCTGAACTTCTTACTGCACTTTCAACTAGAATCCAACTAAAGAAGGCTATCATTGAGACTGAAATGAAAAAAGATAAATAGTACTTTTTAGGATTGGGAAAAAAGATATCAATTAATTTATCTAGAGGTCTTGTGAATTTTCTCCATTTGCTCTTTTGTGAATCTTTCATTTCTTCTTCGATTTCCTCAAGATAATCTTTTTTTGAATGAGGAAGAATTTTTTTCCAATTGATAACTGCCACCAGATAAATTATGTAGATCAAAACAAATAGTGAAGCTTCAGTTAATTCAATAATTCCATCTTTGAAAACAACTAAGAGAATCAGGATAGAAATGGAATAAAATATTGTGTCACGGACAACTGGTTGCCAGGAAATTTTTGCTTTTCTGACAATCGCAACAACCCCAATAATAACTAGGATATTAAAAAGTGCTGATCCAACAATTGTTCCCATTCCGATTTCTTCATGACCACCCGGTTTAATCAGAGCAAAGATGGCAATAAATAATTCAGCCGAGCTTGAACCTATAGCCATTAGAGTAGCACCTGCTGCGTCATGAGACATGTTGAATCTTTTGGAAATTCTATCGAGAGAATCAATAAAGTATTCGTCGCAAACTCTTGCGAGAACGTAGAATGAGATCAGGGAAATTGTTGAAAACAAAATTAAATGGAGCATAGTGTACCACTCACTGCGTTCGGGTACACTACGCCGTGAAGGGGTTAGGATTTTTTTGTACCCGATTTTTTTAAGACTATTATTATTTACCTTTTCACGCCTAAGGCGGGTTGGGCATGTTGCGATGTATTTTTTATTTCCCCATTTCTTTTAAGTACTTTGAATAACCAATTTCTTCTAGATGCTCAGCTTTCTTTACAACTTCTCCTTTTAACTCTTCTTTGTATTTTGCGACTCTTTTCATAATTTCTTCATCTTTCACACCTAGGATACTTGCAGCTAGAATTCCTCCGTTTTTTGCATTATTAATTGCCACTGTTGCAACTGGAATTCCTCTTGGCATTTGAACAATTGAAAGCAAGGAATCAAGTCCACTTAAACTGGAACCTCTGACTGGGACACCAATTACTGGTAAAGCAGTTACCGATGCTATCATTCCTGGCAAATGTGCTGCTCCTCCTGCTCCAGCAACAATAACTTTTAGCCCTCTTTCTATTGCAGACTCCGCATATTCATGAAGTCTTTCTGGTGTTCTATGAGCTGAAACTACTGTTAATTCGTATGGTATTTTTAATTCATCTAAAATTTCTGCTGCAGCTGACATTACAGGTAAATCCGAATCGCTTCCCATAATGATTCCAACTAATGGCTTTTGCATAGTAATATTTGTTAAATGTGATTATTGTTTTGAATATTTTTCAATGATATTTTTTGCTTCTTCTGCTTTTTTTAATGCACTTTCTATGTCTTTATCAAGAATTGTGATGTGCCCTAGTTTTCTGAAAGGTTTAGATAAATCTTTTCCATATAAATGAACTGAAAGTCCTTCAATTTTTAATAATTCTTCAGACTCTTCAAATTTAACTGGTCCTGTATAGTTTTCTGGTCCTAAAAGATTTTTCATTACCGTTGGAGAATGTAACTTTGTTGAACCTAGCGGAAGCCCTGTGATTGCTCTAATATGCTGTTCAAACTGAGAAGTGATACAGGCTTCGATTGTGTAGTGTCCTGAATTATGCGGTCTTGGCGCGACTTCATTAACAAGAATTTCTCCATCTTTAGTGAGGAACATCTCAATTGCAAAATTACCATATGCTCCTTCCCCTAAAGCTTTTAGAACATCTTTAGCGATTTGAATTGCTTTATCTTCGTGCTCCTTTGAGATTTGTGCTGGCCCAATTACTAAATCACAAATATTTGTTTTTTCATCAAATGTCATTTCTACTACTTGATGAACTTTAATTTCACCTTTTGAATTTTGCGCAATGTTTACGGCCAATTCTTTTTCAATTTCAATACATTCCTCCAAGAGTGACTCTGCTTTTATCGCATTTTGTAAGTCATTTTCATTTTTTAGAATAACTACTCCTTTACCATCATAACCACCGGTTCTTGCTTTTTGCACAACTGGATAATTGAAGTTTTGTAATGATTCTAAAAGTTGCGATGGATCTTCTACTTCTCTGAATTTTGGTAGTGGTAGGCCATTTTTTTCTAGAATTTGATTCTGAACTAACTTATCTTGAATTTTTTCCAGAACCCTTGGAGAAGGAAAAATTTTATGACCTTCATCTTCAAGCTTTTTAAGTATTTCTGTATCGATATGTTCAATATCAAAAGT
>CAYNUR010000166.1:0-3130 GCA_964400435.1 uncultured Candidatus Peribacteria bacterium | reverse complement strand
ATCAAAACAATTCAAATCAAGAAGAAGTTGATCTTCAAGAAAAATTAAAACAAGCTCAAGTAGAAGCAGAAAAAAAAGATCAACCAGAAGAAAGCAATTCAAACTCAGGCGATAGAGTAGCAGGATCAGAAGTTGAAAAACTTAAATCCGACCTAGAAGAAATGACCAATGTAGCTAAAAGAGCTATGGCCGACATGCAAAACATGAAACGCCGCTTAGATGAAGAAAAGTATCGCATTATCTTTCAAGCAAATGCAAAACTAATCACGAATCTCCTTCCAGCACTAGACAATTTGCAAAGAGCTCTAGAACACATCCCTAATGAATCACAAGATTGGGCCAAAGGAATAACAATGTCAATCAACCAATGCGAAAACGTATTTAAAGAGTCTGGATTAAAAGAAATGGAAACAATTGGAAAAGAATTCAACCCAGATCTACACCAAGCACTAATACAAGGACCAGGTGAAAAAGATATTATTTTAGAAGAATTAGAAAAAGGATACATGATCGGAGAAACAGTTATCCGCCATGCAAAGGTAAAAGTCGGCAACGGAGAAAAAGAATAACCTTGACTAAGAAAAACTAGCACTCTATAATCTAGAGTGCTAAACAACGATTTACAAACTATATAACTGAAGAAATATGTCAAAAATAATCGGAATTGATTTAGGAACAACAAACTCATGCGTTTCTGTAATGGAAGGTGGTGAAGCAATCGTAATCCCAAATGCAGAAGGAGCTAGAACAACACCTTCTGTTGTTGCGGTAAAAGACGGAGAAAGAAGAGTAGGAATTGCAGCAAAAAACCAAGCAACCACAAACCCAGAAAACACAATTTATTCTGCCAAAAGATTTATCGGTCACAAATACGAAGAATGTAAAGATGACTTTGATAAAGTTGGCTTTAAATGTGTAAAAGGCAAAAGCGGAGAAGTAGAAATTGTCCTAAACGGCGAACAAAAAAGACCAGCAGAAGTTTCTGCAATGGTTTTACAAAAATTAAAAGCCGATGCAGAAGCCTACTTAGGAACTGAAGTTAAAGAAGCAGTTATTACTGTACCTGCCTATTTCAACGACTCACAAAGACAAGCCACAAAAGATGCCGGAAAAATTGCTGGACTTGAAGTTAAAAGAATCATTAACGAGCCAACGGCTGCAGCACTTGCATATGGAATAAACAAACATGGAAACGACAAAAATATCGCAGTATACGACCTAGGTGGAGGAACATTTGATATTTCAATTCTTGAATTGGGAGAGGGAGTTTTCCAAGTAAAAGCCACAAACGGTAACAGCCAATTGGGTGGAGACGATTTCGATCAAAAAATCATGCAATGGATTATCGATGAATTCAAAAAAGAACAAGGAATCGACGTTTCCGGAGATAAACTAGCAGTTCAAAGAATAAAAGAAGCAGCTGAAAAAGCCAAAAAAGAACTTTCATCACTACATGAGACTACAATTAGCCTTCCATACTTAACAATCGTTGATGGTGGACCAAAAAACTTCGAAACAAAACTTTCTAGATCAAAACTAGAAGATTTGATCATGGAATTAATTGAAAAAACCGCAGAACCATGCAGAAAAGCCATGGAAGACTCAGGAATTTACGCAAGTGACATCGACGAAGTAATCCTTGTGGGAGGTTCAACAAGAATTCCAGCAGTTCAAGAAAAAGTAAAAGAAATCTTCGGAAAAGATCCACACAAAGGTCTAAACCCAGACGAAGTAGTTGCACTTGGAGCAGGAATCCAAGCCGGAATTCTACAAGGAGACAGCAATGTAAAAGACATTCTACTAGTAGACGTAACTCCCCTATCACTTGGTATCGAAACTATGGGAGGAGTAAACACTGTATTAATCGAAAAAAACAGTGCAATTCCAACTTCAAAATCACAAGTATTCTCAACTGCTGCAGACAATCAAACCCAAGTAGAAATACATGTGACTCAAGGTGAAAGAGCAATGGCTCAAGATAATAAGTCACTCGGAAAATTTGTCTTAGATGGAATTCCTCCAGCACCAAGAGGAGTACCACAAGTTGAAGTAACTTTCGACATCGACTCAAATGGAATCCTCAACGTTAAAGCAATGGACAAAGCTACTAATAAAGAACAAAAAATCACAATTAGTGGAAGCTCAAATATCTCAGAAGATGAATTAGAAAAAATGAAAGCAGAAGCTGAAAAACACGCAGAAGAAGATAAACAAAAGAAAGAATCAATTGAAACTAGAAACAAAGCAGAATCCTTAGTCCTTCAATCAGAAAAAACACTTAAAGATGCTGGCGATAAAGTCTCTGAAGATACGAAAAAACCAATTGAAGAAAAAATTGAAACATTAAAGAAAATTCTAGAAAACCAAGAAGCTTCAAAAGACGAAATAGAAAAAGCATATGAAGACTTAAGCCAAGAAATTCAAAAAGTTGGAGCAGAAATGTATCAAGCTGCAGGAGCACAACCTGGCGAAGGAACTACCGAAGATGACGAAGACGTAAAAGTCTATCAAGAAGGTGAAAAACCTGAAGAAGAAAAGAAAGACAATTCAAAAGATGAAGCCGTTGAAGCAGAGGTGGTCGAAGAAGTTGATAAAGATAAAAAAGAAGATAGTAAATAGAAGTCTAAATAAAAGCTCCCAGCAATGGGAGCTTTTTTAGTATAAGAAAAAAGGGACGAATCGATTAATCAATCCGTCCCAACAACATCCTGCATAACTTATGTAAATATCCTCAGGCTGCAAGTCGCAATGCACCAGCAGCAAGGCCGCGCACAATCGCGCCCAAAAATTATCACGCTTGAAAGGGGTGAAAGTAACGTCATAGAACTTCCACCCCTTCAGGCTTAATAGGCTACTCCTCCAGGATAAGGAACAACCTTACTCCCCTTCCTTGGTGAAAAAGCGCCAATACCTAACCATGAAAGCCTCTTTGCCTCGACGCAAATGATCTACAGCCTTTCGAATGCGAGCACCTTAGGCCGACTCAACAATCAAAGTCTCCAAGTCTCCAGTGAGTAATCTTTTTCGTTAAATGCAAATCACCCAAAAGTACAAACTACGTCAGACATTAAACTTAAGATCTAAGTATACAACGACACAAAAAACTGCCAAATACTACAAACTTTTTTAT
>CAYNUR010000165.1:0-3142 GCA_964400435.1 uncultured Candidatus Peribacteria bacterium | reverse complement strand
GTATTTTAGAGGTATATTTGGAAGTAGAAATAGGTTATTACTAGTAGTTGACTGAGCGGTAGTTATCCGCTGAGCCAGCCTACTTCTACTCCCCCGACCTTGGAGGCGACAAGCCATCAGTAGCTGAAGAAGCCACCGGTGGTCAGGTACACCCCGAAGCCGAATCGATCACGGTGCTCTGCGAGGTAGGATCCAGCCCCTTCGAGTTGGATAATGAAGCCGTCGTCTCCATCAGTTTTGTAACGGAATCCGAGACGGAGCTCACCGAGGGAGATCCCAGGGATCTTCTCGCCGTTCTCGTCCCTTTGGATCCAGTACTCCAAGAACTGATAATTGACTGAAGCCACGAACCAGTCCTTAAAGGCCGTCTCCGCGAAAAATTTCATGGCAAAGGGAGCTGCCGTCATCTCTTCGATGAAGGAGAGATGAGTACCCGCCCCAACACCGAGAGACGCCTCAACGACGTCCTCGATGAACTCGTAGGAGAGGGTGAATTCTCCCATGAGCATCACCGGAGGGCTCTCGGCAGTCGAAAAGAAGATCGAGCCGACCGATCCCCGTGCGTACGAGAACCAGTTGTTCGGGATGTACCAGGAGCTCTGGTTGTTGATGGTATGCTCCATCTCTTGGTCGGTCATGTAGGTGACCGTATAAGAGCTCTTGGGAGCATCCTCGGTGGTGGTTTCAGCTTCACTATGTTCATGGTTGTGCTCCTGCGCCCAGACGATGCTGGGCATGAGGAGCGTGAACAAAGTGAAGAGGGCGATCGTCATACGTGCGAACGTGCTCATTTGTGCCTCCTAGGCTTTGGGTGAGTGAGCATTGTATTCACTGATAGACTTCTATCAGTGGGAGAGATTAATTTTCCTCCTAATTATTGGGAAAAACTAGTCTCTCTCACTGATTTTATGTCCTTCAGTGTGTTTTGAGTAATAACCTATTTCAATGAACTCCTGGCTTCAAGACCTTGTAAACTTCTATATAAAGTCACAAACGGCCATTTTATTGATAAAAAAACCAGGTTGGTAATCATAGGAGTAATCTTGACAAATGTCAACAAATTATTTGACAAGATGGGGGTTTATTATTTAAAATGCCGTTCTGCTTGTTATCGATTATGCAGAATAGGCCTTTGTCTGCTCTGATGATCCCAAGCTCCAAAAGGGGGTAGCTTGCAGAATGACTTTTAAAATCTCGTATTAGCTTTGAATCTTTCAGAGGTACAAAATTGATGACAATCTTGTCGTTAGCTTTGTATCTCTGAAATGGGAGACAACGTTCGCTGGATTCTCTAGCGACTAAAGATAGACTAGTAACTACCCGTGTTCGACCGCCGCGGTCAACACATGATGCCAAAGGAGGCACACCAATGAGGAAGATCAAATTCTTCGAATTGGCCGTGGCGTTGCTCACGGCTACCGTCATCTTCATCCTGCCCGGCTGCGTTGGGCTGGATGAAGGTAACCACCCTGATCTGGTGATCGGAGACCAGGAAGGTTGTGAGGTCTGGGATGACCTCTACTTCTACACCTCTGATGGTATTCGGGTCGAGTGGCCTGGAGACCGTCAGTACACGAAGACCATCGATGAAGAGGACGTCACTAAGATCTGGATCGAGGTCTGTATCGATCCAGATTCTGTAGGCTCATTTGCCTTCGATGTTGCGCTGTTTGAGAAGACAGCACCCAGCACGGTCTACATCGAGTCCTCCTCGAGCCATCGTTATACGATCAAGCTCTTGGAGAAAAACGATGAAGGTGAAAACGAAGAAGTCCAGTTCACTTATGGTGAACGTGGCCAAGGATCAGGGCCTGATGGGTTCAACGCTCAGAAAGGGACTCGGGTGAACTTCACCACGAACCCCTGACCAATCTCTCCCACCCGATTCAGCGAGGAGCGGTAGCGATTAACTTCCTGCCGCTCCTCGACTGACTCGACTTAATGCTAATACGAGATCATTTCCAAAAAGGATTTAAACTACTACTGAAATATTGAGTGAGTTTTGTCACTTCAAATATATTCTTTATGGGGCTATATTGTTTTTACGAATTTAATTTTTTGAAATGTCAGAAGAAAATATTTACGATTTTATAATTATTGGTGGAGGATGTAGTGGTCTTTCTGCTGCAATGTATGGAACACGATTGGGATTAAAAACTTTAACTTTTGCTAAATTGCCTGGTGGTTTGATTACGACAACTCATTTAGTTGAAAACTGGCCAGGAATTAAATCGATTTCAGGACCAGATTTGGCTATGCAACTTTATGATCATGCTTTAGCTACTGGAGCGGAAATCAAGAATGAGATTGTTAATTCAGTTACTAAAGAGGGAGATTTGTTTAAAATTTCTGTTAGATCAGGTGATTATTTAAGTAAAACAGTTCTTTTTGCTACTGGTACTGAACATAAAAAGCTGGGGGTTCCTGGGGAGAAAGAGTTGGAGAACAAAGGTGTGTCTTATTGTGCGCTTTGTGATGGTGCTTTCTTTAAGAATAAAGTGGTTTGTATAGTTGGTGGAGGAGATAGTGCTGCCAAAGAAGCCTTATTTCTGAGTGAACATGCTAGCAAGGTTTATATCGTTGTTCGAAAGGACTTTATGCGTGCGGAGCCTGTGAATGCTGAGAGAGTAGAGAAAAATGAGAAAATTGAAGTTCTATATAATACTGAAATAGCTGAAATTATTGGTAATGATTCTGTCGAAAGGGTTAGATTTAAAGAAGGTGACGGTGAATATTCTGGTAAAGAAATGGAAATGCAGGGAGTGTTTATGGCTATTGGCCATATAGCTCAAACTCAATTGGCTAAAGATTTAGGCGTAGAATTGAATGCACATGGGGAAATTATGATTAATAGAAAAGCTGAAACTAATATTCCTGGTGTGTATGGAGCTGGAGACTGTTGTGATACTGAATTTAAGCAAGCAATAACTGGATCAGCTGAAGCTGTGACGGCTTCTTATTTTGCCTATCATTATGCTAATTCTGATGCTCGGTTTTAGTGTACCACTCGCAGGTTGGCTGCTCGGGTACACTACGCTGTAGTTATTGTTATTTTATTATTGTTTAGGAATTTAGACCCCTGGGTGGGATTTTATATTACTAAGATTAAAATTTCTTAAATTTTTCTTAAACTTGATTTTGG
>CAYNUR010000164.1:0-3145 GCA_964400435.1 uncultured Candidatus Peribacteria bacterium | reverse complement strand
GTAAATAAGTTGTATCTACACGCGGATAACTAGTCAGTTTCTTCTCATAAAGTGACTGAATAATCTTCAAAGTTTGATCAGCACTAAAGCCAAATTTCTTATTAGCAGAAACTTGCAAAGAAGTAAGATCAAACAACTTCGGTGGTGATTCTTTTCCTTTCTTTCTAGTAAATTTCACAACCTCAAATTCCTTATTCTTAATTTCTTCAACAATTTCTTCAGCTTTCTCTTTGTTTTTGAATTTCTTTTTCGAACAAGAAAAAAGAGTTTCCTTATAAACCGTCTTCAATTCCCAATATTTCTCAGGCTTAAAATTATCAATCTCTTTATGCCTCTCAACTATCAAAGCTAATGTAGGAGTTTGTACTCTACCAATAGATAAAACTTGCTTATAACCACCATATTTCAAAGTATACATCCGAGTAGCATTCAACCCCAACAACCAATCTCCAATAGCTCTCAAGCTCCCAGCAGCATACAAGTTCTTGAAATCCTCATTCGGACGAAGATTCTCAAATCCTTCTTTAATTGCTTCATTAGTTAATGATGAAATCCAGAGCCTTTTAATTGGCGCCTCACATCCAGCTTTTTGTAAAACCCATCTTTGAATCAGTTCACCTTCTTGCCCGGCATCGCCACAGTTTATAACTTCATCAGCTTTACTAACTAATTCCTTTATCACTTCAAATTGTTCAGCAATCCCAGAATTATTCTTCAACTTTATCCCAAACCGTTTAGGAATGATCGGCAAATGATAAATCTGCCATCTTTTGAGATCCTTACTATAATCATGAGGTTCCTTCAAAGTGCACAAATGACCATAAGTCCAAGTCACTTGATAATCATTTCCTTCAAAATATCCTCTTTTTTTTGAATTAGCTCCAAGGATCTTAGCAATCTCACGAGCAACACTGGGTTTTTCGGCAATACATACTTTCATGGAAGCTTATTTTATTGTGGCTTTAAGAAAAAGACAATTGACTTCTAAAAATTTTATTAAGTTTTTATGACTTTAGTAACCAATACTTTGACATGAGCTAATAAATTCAGTATAAAAGTCACTCTATTTTATAGAATATTCGCAACCGAGATGTTGTCGATAAGCTTAAGTAGAGGCTCGTTGACAATATCATTCACTCAACCTCAAAAACGAGGAAAGCAACTATGAAGTTTCTTCAGTTCTTCCTGGTTATCATCATGATGACCATTTGCACTTGGGATGCAGAAGCTGCTGATCCCAAGGACGTTCAAAAGGTCGTGGAGCTCATCCACAACAAAGAAACCAAAGGTCTGGTCTTCTGGAAGCCAATCGATGAAGGTGTGGAGGTCGTCTTTATCCAAGGCGGTAAGAGGTACACTATGTACCACTCCGGATTCGGTTCGATCAACCTCCTTTCAGTCTGGGTCCGCCCAGATGGAACCAGCGACGACAAGATCCTCCTCACCTTCACTGACGACGATCTCGATGGAAAGATCGATTTCGGAATCAACGGCAAGGATGGTGATGAGGAAATTCGACAATATTTCAAGTCCAAAAAGATGTATTCGCCCGACAAAGAGGAAGGAACTCGCTTCAAGGAGTTCTGGCAGGCTCAGTACGATGCTGCGATCAAGGCAGCACTGAAGCGGCTGAAGTGAATGATCTCCCGAGTCGATGACTCGGCGTCAACAAAAAAACGTGCTGCTCTGAAAAGGGCAGCATAAATACAAAGAAACATATTAAGAATAGGCCTGAGCCTTGCAAATCCCCCGAAAAAAATATGAGTATCAATGGTGCTTCGGAAGGCCATTATGTAATGCAAGAAAGTTGATGAACTCATTTACATCAATCTTTCCAGATAACATATGAGCAATGAAGTATCCCCGATGAGCATGAGGATCTTCTAAGATAGAAGATGGTCCTGGAAATGCCAGGTTCTTGCCCTTTGCAAACCTTGATAATAAATCAGGAGGCGCCTGACCATTCTCAGCAAGTGACATATATTCGGTGAAGACTCCGAGTCCGAGATAGAACTCTCCAATCTTTGCCTCATGCTTCTGACACTCAGGAGTTAAAAGACCTTCATCTTGGTAGTTAGTAGCATAGAAGCAATGCTTCGCGCTCATACCTTCATGGGCCCCTCCGACGGATTCAGAAAAGACATGTCCCTGTTCCGGAGATAACTGGTAAGGAACTGCCACCTTGGCAAAGAAGTAGATGACCATGACAAAGATGATTGCACTCGCAATTACTTTTACGATGTTTTTCACTAGATCTATCCTTTCCCCAGCATGGGGATTATAGGGTGGTATCCACTTAGTTAACATAACCAAGCAGATCACACCCCACAATTTTGCAAGACTCAGGTTTTTAAATAACTCTAGCCTAAGTCCTAGTTGCACATAAATAATGACAAATAGAAACAATGGCTAGCTCAATACTATAGGTCTTTTTAGTAAAGTAGTCAACATCTATTAGTATTCTTCAACATACTTCTTAAAATTCTCCAAAATAGCTTGCCAACCAGCTCTCTGCATTTCCAGATCATTTTCATTTTCAGCATCAAAAGCTTCAACTACTTCAGTCTGTTCATTATCCTTTTCTAGAAAACTAATCTCAACTTTTCTGCCATCCTCCATTTCATACGCAATCAATTCATGATTTTTTACTTCTGTGTATTTTCCAGAAAAATCAAACCCCATACTCCCATCTTTTGCCTCCATTCTTGAGGAAAATTCCCCACCAACTTTTAAATCATTTTCAGCCTTCGTAGTATGCCAATCATCTGAGGCATTATTCCAATTCACAATATGCTCCGGATCAGTCCAAAAATTCCAAACTTTTTCCACTGGTGCATTTACAATTGTTTTTACAGTTATCCTATTATTTTCAGACATATTTATGTGTTAGAAATATCTAATCGTTTTCAAATTATATCGAGTCAATCTTCTCAGCAAGCTCATGATCTTTCTCGGTGACTTTTTTGGCAGAATGAGTGGTAATTTTGACTTGAACCTTTTTATAGTCATGTAAAAGAATCTCAGGATGGTGATTCACTTCTTCAGCATAAATTGCAACTTTATTTACAAATTGAATCGCCTCAGAAAAATCTTTGAATACAAAGTCTTTAATTAAAAATTCATTTTCTTTTTGCCAGTTCATAAA
>CAYNUR010000163.1:0-3218 GCA_964400435.1 uncultured Candidatus Peribacteria bacterium | reverse complement strand
GCTTTATGTAGACGTGCTGTAACCGTTATAAGGTTAACGGATTTAAATTAGACCCTTAAAAATGTATTGCTATTGCCACTTATAGTTCAATTTTTTAAGGATAGCGATTATAAAAAGCCAAACAATAGAGAAATTTTAGTAGCACAGAAGGGCAGCGCAGTTGGCCAAGGTGTGATGCCATTTCTACAAATCCCCTGCCAGACACTAAATCCATAAAAAGATCTCGGTGCTTGCTGCGCCTATTCTGGTCAAAGAGGGCTGGCGGCTGCGCCGCCATACGGGGGCTACCTATGAGCGCTAACGTCATTGGTTTGCTATGCGTTTAAACCAAACCTTAGGTCTCGAAGTGACGGCGGAGTAACATGGTTTCTGCTTCTTCAACACTTAATAGTCCTGCCCACACTCGTTTTGCGCTCGGCAAAACACCCCATCTCTCTACAGCAAAGGGCTTATAAATTTGGCCAATCCTTCTAAAAACTTTCGCCACCTGGGCCTTAGCGTAAAAATGTCGTACTGTAACTGTGCGGTGGGCTTACAAAACTTTTCTAACAATTGCAGCAGTTCCGATGCAATGTCTTTATCGTAAATTAACGCATTGGTTTCGTAATTATGCTCAAAACTCCGGTAGTCAAAATTACCGGAGCCAATAGATACCATTTCCCCATCCACAATCATTACCTTACTATGCGAAAAACCGTTACGCAGGTAAATCTCGACCCCTACCTTTAACAATTCCTCAAATTGAGAAAACATACTGTACTTGGCCATAAGAGAATCTGTTTTCTTAGGCACAATCAACCTCACCTGTACGCCACTAAGGGCAACAATCTTTAGCGACTCTAAAAAGGCGATGCCCGGAATAAAGTAGGGGTTGCTAATTACAACAGATTTTTTGGCCGCATGCAGCATGGCAATATACTGTTGCATAATAGCGGGCTGGGGCGAATCGGGGCCTCCGGAGACTATCTGTACGGTGGAGTTGCCTTTTTCGGCAATTTTGGGCAAATACGTTTCATTGAGTAATCCTTCCTCTTTGCTGGCAAAGTGGTAATCTTTTATAAAAACACGGTGCAGGCTGTGTACTACCGGGCCTTCGAGCTGCACATGCAAATCTTCCCACTTTCCTAAATCCCCGTCGGCCTTAATGTATTTGTCCGATATATTAATGCCCCCCGTAAACCCTACAGTGCCATCGACCACCACAATTTTTCTGTGGTTGCGGTAGTTTAGCGTAAATAAAAGATTGCCAAACCGGAGGGGGAGAATGGGATAAATGTTTACCCCTATTTTTTGCAGTTGTTTTTTGTGTCGCCGTCCCAGCTCATAACTTCCTAAGGCATCGTAGAGCATACGTACTTCTACCCCTTCTTTAATTTTCTGCTCTAATAAGGTACAAAGCTGCTCGAAGAGTTCGCCTTCTTCCAACATATAATATTGCAAGTGGATATACTTTTTGGCCTCTCGCATAGCATCAAAAATTACTTCGAAGGTCTTTTTCTCTTCGCTTAGCAACCTTACTTTGTTCCCGGCATAAGGATATAAAAAGGCATTGTTTTGAATAAGCCGGGAGAGTTGCTGCACGCGTAGCGTATCAAACAGGGCTTCGTACTTTTCCTGCGGCGCTTCTTCGTGTGTTATATCATATAGTTGCCGTTTAAGGCTGTGCCGTAGGCGAAAAAACCGAAATTTTTTGCGGTTTACGCCAAAGAGGTAGTACAACAGTGGCCCGGCAAAGGGCATTGTAATAGCCGCGAGTACCCAAGCTACGGATTTGGCGGGCCGGGAACCGTAGAAGATAACAACGGTAATGGTCCACAACGTTACTAACGCATAAGCAATCCACAGAAAGTAATTCATAAATACTCTTTATTAAAGATGGCGTAAGATAGTAGGTTATGCGAAAAGGTGTATGCAAGCCAAAAGGCGACTTTGTAAGTTTTATTTTAGTTTATGTGCAAACTATTTTTATATTGCAGGGGTATATTCTAAATTCAGATAGTGCAAAACTTTCAATGTGCACTTGCATAGGTTTTATGCTCCTTTTTCATTTCTCTTTTTAAACTCTACTTTTTAAATAGTAACCTTTTTTTTAACCAAATTATATGTTTTATGGAAAACAGAATCCACCTAGAACTATCGGAAGCTGAACTTACAGCACTTACCGAGGCTATAGCTATAATCCAAAACACGCTAGGCCCAAACCTAAAAACGCTTACCCCCGCCGAACGGCGTAAACTACCTAAAATGGGCGATGGTACAGAACCTTTTGTACTCAAAGTTGTAGAGTATGCTAAAACTAACCCGGAGTTTTTACCCTCTTTTATATCGGCAAACGCTTTAGCGGTAGATCTTAAAACCATAGAGACCCTTAATAGCTTGGTACGACCCCTACGGCAACTCGTTAGTAGTTTAGACGACTCTATTATGCTGGCCGGTAGCGAGGCCTATACCGCATCGCTTGGCTACTATAATAATACAAAACAAGCCCTAAAAATGGGGGTTTCCGGTGCCGAGGATATCCATAACGATTTAAAGCAACGGTTTGAAGGCCAAGGACCAAAAAGCACAACAAATCCTAGCATACCAGAATAAGTTACTTCCTTCTAAACCGGTGGTTCTATAAAGCCCACCGGTTTTCTTTTTATACCCACCTCCCCTACCAACCGTAATTTTGTAGCACTGTAAAGCCTCAGGTTAGCGTGTGCGTCACGCGCGAGCCAAGAAAAAAGCTAACGCTCTGCGAAGTTTGCAACTTCGCATTAATATTAGCTTCGAAATTATCGCTTCGAAGTTGCAAACCTCGAAAAGCGGTGCTCAGTCAACTAAGAAAAAAGCTGAATTAACTTAGAAAATAGCTGAGTTAATTGAGTAAAAAGCTAAACTAATTGAGAAAATAGCTCAATCAATTCATAAAATAGCTGAATTAACTTAGAAAATAGCTGAGTTAATTGAGCAAAAAGCTAAACTAATTGAGAAAATAACTGAATTAATTCAGAAAAAAGCTGAATTAACTCTGCGAAGTTTGCAAATAGCTCTGCAAAGTTTACACTTCGCAGTAATATCGCTTCGAAATTTATTACGCTTCGAAGCTGCAAACTTCGAAGAGCTTGCTATATGAAAACGGAGGGTTACAAAATAAGAGATCAGTCAAAACCTCATTTTATAACATTAACAGTGGTGGATTGGATTGATGTATTTACCAGAAAATGTTATAGAGA
>CAYNUR010000162.1:0-3227 GCA_964400435.1 uncultured Candidatus Peribacteria bacterium | reverse complement strand
ATGGATGATAATAAGTGGATATCTAATATTCTTGGGTATTAGTTTTATCGTAACAATAATTATTTTATATACAGGAATAGAAATTCCAGGATATCAAATCCAAGAAAAAATACTTCCAAGCATCGGTGAGAAAACTCAGGACATAATAATTATGGGCGTAATGATTGTAGGAATTGCCCCAATCCTAGAAGAAATATTCTTTAGAGGATTTATGTTAAGAACATTAGTTAACAAAATTGGTGTTTGGTGGGGGAATATTACTACTGCAGTTATCTTTGGAATCTTTCATTTTCAATTAATTAGCATTATACCAATTATTATTTTGGGGGTAATAATTAACAGTATGATGATAAGAAGTAGATCAATTTATCCTTCAATTTTCTTCCATATCTTCAACAATGCAATTGCCTTCACAATTGAAGTCTTATTAATAAAAGATATAATATCTCTAGATTTTTAACTTTTCAGAAAAAACGAACTATAGTATATTCTTCTTCGTGAAATATGCCCGAGTAGCTCAGCTGGATAGAGCAGCGCCCTTCTAAGGCGAAGGTCATAGGTTCGAATCCTATCTCGGGTACCACTGATAGACTAGATAACATTCAAAGTTATCTTTTTTAATACATATTCCAAAATTTGAATGGATTCGAACCGAGATTGTGATAGCAATCGGTCGTTTCGAAAAAGGAGCAAAACGACTATTTGTGAACTCAAGCTCAGAGTCGCTTTATTAACAACAGTCTATTTTTCTTAGATTTAACTATTATCGGAGATTGCCTTATCGATCATTTCCAGTTTTTCTTCTTCTGATTTATCCCAGTTATTAACACGAACGGTATATTCTATGGACTCGTTTTTAGTTTGCTCTTTTTTCAACATAAGTTGATAAAGTTCAACTAATCTTGAATCACCGAATTCAGCATACTTTGCTAAAGCCTGAAGCTCAATTTGTTCATTTTTTGATAAATTTTCACTTCTATTCTTTTTTCTTTTTAGTTCTTCAAGCCTAATAGACATGATTTTAATCTCAGGCGATTTAATACCAATTTCATCCATTGATATACTTTCTGAAGAAAGATCACTTTGCAATGAATTTAAACTTTGCTGAGTTTTTCTTATAATATTTTCTTTTTGCTTCTCTACATTCCCTACAGATTCAACATTATGGTTATCAAATTTTTCCGGACCATCTTTATAAATCAAAAATTTTTCTTTCATGGTAAACATAGCTTAAAGATTAATTAATAACTTCCATTAGACGATATATTGCATTTGCAACTTCTCCACGAGACATTCCCTCAGATGGTCGAATAATTTTCGCATTCTTATCGATAATTCCTATTTCTCTAGCATGCACAAAATAAGGTGCAAACCAATCAGTTTTAGAAACATCATCAAATGGATCAGATGTTAGACTCATTTCAACTTCAACCCCCATTCCATTGAATAGAATTTTATAAAACTCAGCACGATTTACCGTGTTAGAAGGTTTAAAAGTGCCATCAGAATAGCCTTCAACAATACCATCGTTTACAGCAGTATATAAGTATTTTGCATACCACTCCTGCGTTGAAACATCATTGAATGGTAGTGAACCTTCATCAAGTTCAGCCTTTATCCCTTCAAGTATAAATTTCAGAGCCTCAACCCTTGATACAGTTTGCTGAGGTTTAAAAGTTGAGTCTGGATAACCAGCAATAATTCCTCTGTCAGCAAGTGAGTTAATAGCTTTGTAATAAGGGTAAGTTGGAGTAATGTCTTTAAATCTTTTACTGGTCGTAATCTCTTTTCCTGCTTTTACATCAAACCAGTCGGAGTAATATTTTTTTCCATTGTACTCAATGAATAATCTATCTTTGCCCTCTTCTCTACCAATAATACTTCCAATAAAAGTACCATCATTCGAATCAAAGCTGCTATAACCAATGATTGAGTTCTTTACCCTTACTGCACCATTGACCGACTCAATAATTAAATCATTTCGGAATCCTAGATCATAAACATCATTGAATTGATCCCTTAATCTAAGTTCAAAACTACCACTTTCTCCGACAGTATAATCATCACTTACAACAATAGAAATCTTCATTATCCTTTCTTCCTCCTCTTCAAATATTTCCTCAACAACTTCTTCTGAAACTTCCAGATCATCAATTTTATTTGAATTATCTTCAGAATTATCTTCACTAACAAAAGTACCATTACTATTTTCAGAATTTGAAGAATCGCTTACATAAGATCCCGCAACAGCATTTGTAGAGTTACTATTTGAATTAGAGCTATTGTTGTTCGTATTTCCGGTATTAGTAGTTACTGTTTTAGTTGGCTCTACTGTAGGAACGCTTCCATCCATATACTTCTGAACATACTTCATCGGATTTATCGTCGTTTTTCTAGCTTTATCAGCTCCTAATCCAGCATTTATTGCAGTAAAGAAATCAAGACCTTCAGCTTGTGCTTCAGCAAAAGTAAATGGCCAATATGGATGCCAAGGTGCTGATTCTGTATCTATTTGAAAATGCAAATGATCAGTCGTTGCAGTTCCAGAGTCTCCAACTTTTCCAATAAATTGCCCCTTAGTGACAACTTCACCTTCAGAAACATTAAAAGAGTCAAGATGGCTATAAGAAGAATAAAGCGTTTCTTTAGCATTTGGGTCAGTTAAGCTAGGAAAATTATTATGCTGAATAACAACATGTTGCCCAAAACCATTTGATTGATTAGTAGCTTTAATTACAACACCATTTGCAATTGAGTAAACTGGAGTGCCTTTTGGTAGTTTAATATCAACAGCCGGATGCGATCCCGCGTTTTCAATACCATCCAATAAATAGCTACCTAAGTAAGGTACAGAATATGTAATTTTAGAATTTCGAATTCTATC
The DNA here is from genome assembly GCA_964400435.1 of uncultured Candidatus Peribacteria bacterium. Classification (GTDB taxonomy): domain Bacteria; phylum Patescibacteriota; class Gracilibacteria; order UBA1369; family LOWO2-01-FULL-3; genus CAYNUR01. The sequence continues at coordinate 343 of CAYNUR010000162.1, read as the reverse complement.
ATGTTCAGAATTTCCCCATGTTAAACTATCTACATTTTTTTTCAATTCGCTTGGATCATAGTAAGGAAAGTCCAATAAGTCGGAATTTGAAAAAGAACTATAGTTCATATCCCATTTTTCGGAACTTAAACCAACCCAATTTGGTGCCTTCTTAATTGGATAAACTGTCCCATCAAATGGTTTATGATCGGGAAGATCAAGCAAACTAGTTCTTAACAAATCCGTAGCATTTCCTGCTAAATATAGAACCGAAGTCAAAATTACAGAAAAAACACCGATAAATAATGCCTTTTTGGAGTTTTTCATTTTGTTTTTATTTTATTTTTACATATCATTATAGCAT
>CAYNUR010000161.1:0-3249 GCA_964400435.1 uncultured Candidatus Peribacteria bacterium | reverse complement strand
GAAGAAAACAAGAAAAATAAAAGTGACAAAATCGCTTTAGCTACAGATAAAATCAAACACAAAGAAGATAAATCATTTTCACAAATTCCCGACCTAATAGTTATTGATGGAGGAAAAGGTCAATTAAGCTCAGGAACTAAAATAATTAAAAAACTAAAACTCAAGATTCCATACATATCTCTAGCAAAAAAACTTGAAGAAATATTTATCCCTGGAAAAAAAAGCTCAGTAATCCTTAAAAGAAACAACCCCGCTCTTCAATTATTACAAAGAGCAAGAGACGAAGCACATAGATTTGCAATTACTTACAATAGAGATCTTCGAATTAAAAAATTCAAGAAAAAATAATAGTTTCAGAATCTGAGAAGGCCGTTTTAACCATTTTCCTAATTTCTAAAAACTCTTCATACTCTTGCGCCAATTTTGCTGCACCGCGAACTTCAGGCTTCTTTGGAGTAAACATCGCGCAAGTATCCCGGCAAGGAAGAGCAGAAATCTTAGCAGTTCCAATTTCTTTAGCTTCTTCAATAATTTCCACTTTATCAAAACTAATCAAAGGTTGAAAAACAGGAAATCGACTAGCTTCATGGATTGTAAATAAATTATCAATTGTTTGAGAAGCAACTTGACCAAAACTATCACCAGTAATCAGACCTCGCGCTTGCTCATTAAATGCAACCTCTTCTGCGATTCGCAACATCATACGTCGGTAAAGAATTACACGATACTTAGCAGGAATCTCTAACGTAGTAGCAATTTTCTTTTGAATCTCCCCAAAAGGAATCATATAAAGCTTAGTATTCTTTTGATAATTGCTCAAAACTTCAACAAGCTTTTTCACATTCTCTAATTCACTTTGATCAACATAAGGAGAACCATCAAAATGAACAAAAATAACTCTTGCACCTCTTTTCATCATTTTAAAAGCAGCAACTGGTGAATCGAATCCACCTGAAATCAAACTAATCAATTTACCTCCAGAACCAGTAGGTAAACCTCCAAGTCCTATACACTTTTCATAAGAAAAATAGCCATGTCCATTTAAGAATTCTACATTAATATCCAAATCAGAATCTTTCAATTTAACTGGCAAATCAAGCCCCTTTTTCAAAAGTAATCCACCTAGATTCCTCTCCGATTCTTCAGAGGAAAAATCCATTTTTTGAGATCGTTTAACTGAAACCCTAAAGTTTGAAATTTTTTCATTTTCACTAAATAAACCCTTAGGTAGGTTTATCCAAATTTCATCAGCAAGTTTTTCTAAATCGAGAGATCCCTCATAAACAAACTGGAAATTTTTTATTCCAAAAACCTGCATTAAAACACTTCTCAATTTATCTTCACTAAATCCATCCTCCAACTTCACAAAAATTCTTTGCAAAGAAACAAAAACAGAAAAAGTCTGCCCAAATTCTTTTTGCAATTTATAACGAATAAAATCAGTTAACTTCTCGACAAAGTAACGCTTATTACTTTTCTTTAAACCAATTTCAGAATAGTGAATTAAAATATACCTTTGCATAAAACAAACTTAACAAAAAGCAGACTTTTTATATAGAATAAAAACCTATTAATCAATCAAAATGCCACTTCCCAAAATAATGGGCATACTAAACTTAACCCCAGACTCATTCTCTGATGGAGGAAAATTCAACAATATTGCAGACGCAGTAATAAAAGCAAAAGAACTAGAATCAAATGGTGCTGACATAATAGACATTGGTTGCGAAGCAAGCGGTCCAGGTTCAGTAAATGTCAACGAAGAAGAAGAACTCGAAAGACTTATGCCTAGTTTAGAAAAAATAATTAAGGAAGTAAGTATTCCAATATCACTAGACACTTATAAGTCAAAAGTAGCTAAAGAAGCTTTAAACTTAGGAGTTCAATATATTAACGATATAACCGCATTAAGAGCTGACAAAAAAATGGCAAACTCCGTATCAAAACATAATGCAAAGATCATCCTGATGTACTCCAAAGATAACTCCGCAAGAACGACAATAAACAATAAGAAATACTCTGATGTTATCGCAACCTTAAAAGAGTTTCTCTCAGAAAGAATAGAATACGCAACAAACAATGGAATTCCGGCAAAGAACATAATAATTGACCCTGGAATGGGACACTTTGTTAGTTCAATCCCGAAATATAGTTATGAAATAATTGCAAGATTAAATGAATTAAGCGAATTAGAATGTCCAATCTTATTAGGAGTTTCTAGAAAATCATTTTTAAAAGGAGAAATAAGACAAAGAGAAGACAGAGGAATTATAGCGGAAGCATTTGCATATCTAAACGGCGTCAGTATAATTCGCACGCATAATGTAAAAGCAACAAGAACATTTTTATCTGAAATTTCTAACACCCAATAATGCCAAATTTAAAACTCAGCTGCGTATTCAGTTTTGCAGCTTCACATTTCCTCACTAAATATCATGGAAAATGTGAAAATCTTCACGGTCATAACTACAAAGTTGTAGTTACTATAAACGGACCATTAAAAGATGATGGAATGGTAATGGATTTTAAAATCATCAAGCAAATCGTTAACGAAAAAGTAATTGATGTTCTAGATCACACACATTTAAATGACACAATTGACAATCCATCAGCTGAACATTTAGCAATTTGGATTTGGGATAAACTACAAAACGAAATCCCACTTCACAAAATCACTGTTTATGAAACAGAAGACTATTATGCAGAATACACTGGAGAATAAATCATTTCTCAGCTTAGGAACGAACATCGGCGATAAAGAAGAAAACCTAAGAAATGCGATTAAAGAAATCAAATCTTTTTCAAAAATATTAAAAAAATCATCAACTTATATAACTTCACCAGTAGGCTATATCGATCAAGATGATTTTTTTAATATGGTCGTTGAAATATCAACAAATCTTTCAGCACAAAACCTACTAGAATCTTGCAAACAAGTAGAAGCCAAAATGGGAAGAATTAAAAAAATTCATAACGGACCAAGAATAATCGACATAGACATACTTTTCTTCAAGTACAAAATAATCAATGAAGAAAATTTAATAATTCCGCACCCAAGAATTGAAAAAAGACTCTTCGTTCTAGAGCCCTTAAATGAAATTTCCCCAAACTTAGTTCATCCAGTAATTAAGTTGGACATTAAAACACTTTTAAGTAAACTTAGGCCAGTTTCAGATGAGCTTGTCAAAAAGTTAAATTAATAAAATTAAAACTGTAAATTTTTCATTGTGAATCAAGAAGAAATAAAAG
>CAYNUR010000160.1:0-3273 GCA_964400435.1 uncultured Candidatus Peribacteria bacterium | reverse complement strand
AGGTAAATCAATTTAATATTAAAAATTCCTTTTAACATAAATAAAAATGCATTTAATAATTTTTGCTCATCCAACACATGATTCACATAGTGGTGAGGCTTTAAAAAGACTGGAAAAAAAATTAAAAAAGAAGGGAGAAAAGTATGAAATCTTGGATTTATACAAAATGAATTTCCAGGCTTATTTGACGGAAAGTGATTTAAAAAAAATGAAGAATAAAGAGAAGTTAGAGAAGGATGTTTTGGATATTCAGGAAAAAATTAATTCAGCTGAAAGATTGTATTTTATTTATCCAGTGTGGTGGTATGGAGTTCCAGCTATTTTGAAAGGATTTATGGATAGAGTGATTACTCCGGGATTTGCTTATCGATTTAAAAGGATTAATTGGTTTATGAGTTTTGGTGCAACAATTCTTTCGTATATACCTGGTGTGAGATATTTGTTGCATCCTTATTCGGCAAGAGGATTTTTGAAAAATAAAGGTGCTGTAATTATTAGAACTTTTGGTGGTCCAAGTTTTGGTGCAAGAGTTTTTGGAAATAAGCAGGAGCAATTAGATAATTGTGTCTTGAGATTTTGTGGAATTACTCGGATTAAGAAAGTTGAATTGTTCAATGTTGATAAGCGTTCAAATACTCCAGCTAAGGAAGAAAATTTTTATCAAAAAGTAGAGGACTTAGTTTCGTAGTAAAATCTTATTATTATGAATCAACTTTCCATCCCTCTTTCAGATGAAATTCCTTTTAAGGAAGAGTGGATTCAGTTGGAGAAAATTATTGAAGATCGAGGTTCTAAATATTCTGTTACCGCTGGAAAAGTTAATTCTAAATCTGAATTAAAGGATTTTTTAAAGAAGTTAAATTTGAATAAAAAATATCGAAAGGCGACTCATAATTCCTATGCTGTTAGGATGCGAAAGGGGAGTCAGCTAGTTGAATTTAAGAGTGATGATGGTGAAACAGGTGCGGGGATGGTTATTTTGAGAATGATTAGAAAAATAAATTTTATTAATGTAGTTGTTGTGGTGACGCGTTGGTATGGTGGTGTAAAACTATACAATGATCGATTTAAACATGTGCAGGATGCTACTGAACGGATTTTGATTGAAAAGAATTAGTGAGATAGGTAGTTTGTTTCTGTTATCTAAACTTTTTCTTGTGAATTCTAAAAAAGTAATGCTAATTGTTCTAGATGGTTATGGCGAAGGTGATGATTATCAATTTAATGCAGTGACGAGAAGTGAAACTCCTTTTATTGATGAATTAAGAAAGCGATACCCTAAGACTCTTTTGAAAGCTTCTGGTCAAGCGGTTGGTTTGCCAAAAGGAACTATGGGTGGAAGTGAAGTTGGTCATTTTACCATGGGCTGTGGGAGAATTGTTTATCAATTTCTTGAAGAAATTAATCGCTCTATTGATTGTGGAGAATTTTTTAAAAAGAAAGAATTAAAAGAATTGGCAAAAAAATGTATGGAGAATGATTCAAAAATGCATTTTATTGGAATGATTTCAGATGCTGGAGTTCATTCTCATATTGATCATCTTTTTGCATTATTAGATTTTGCAAAGAAAGAAGGATTAGAAAAAGTTTATATTCATGCAATAACTGATGGAAGAGATGTTGGAGAAAGATCTGTGAAGGAATATTTTGAAAGAATTGAAGAAGCTTGTGAAAAATATGGAATAGGAAAGATTGCTACTGTTGTTGGTAGATATTACGCAATGGATAGAGACTCTAACTTTGATAGAACTGAAAAAGCTTTTAAACTTTTTACTGAAGGTGAAGGTGAGCAAGGAGCTTCTGCAGTTGATGGAGTTGAAAAACAATATGATAAAAAAATAGAAACTGATTCTTATGTTGAGCCTATTATTTTAGAGAGGAATGGTTTAATTGAGAAGGATGATGCTGTTGTGTTCTTTAATTTTAGAACGGATCGAGCTAAACAATTAACTGAGCAATTTGTAAAAGAGGGTTTTGATATTGTTTGTTTCGGACCGTACTCGACAAAAGCACCAGTTCTATTTCAGACAGAAAGTGTTCACAATAATTTATCTGCTGTTTTGTCTGCATCAGGTTTAAAACAATTGCGAGTTTGTGAATCTGAGAAGTATGCTCATGTTACTTTCTTTTTTAATTCTCAAATAAAGGAACCGTTCGAAGGAGAAGAACATGTGAAAGTTCCATCTCCTAAAGTCGCTTCATATGATGAAAAGCCAGAAATGAGTTCATATGAAATGACTGATGAGTTGTTGAAAAAGATGTCTGAAAATGAGTACCCATTGATTGTAATGAACTTTGCGAACACTGATTTGGTTGCACATTCAGGAAATTTTGAAGCCACTGTAAAGGCGGTGGAAAGTGTTGATCAATGTTTGGAGAAAGTAATTCCAAAGGCTTTAGATGAAAATTACTTTGTTATTTTGACTGCTGATCATGGGAATTGTGAGTTTATGAAGTTTCCGAATGGTGATGCATGTCCATCACATACTACGAATCCTGTTGTTTGTATTTTTGTTTCTAAATCAGAAAAAGATCTTCAGCTGGTTAAAGATGAAGATCTTGGGTTGAAAGATGTTGCTCCTACTATTCTTGATGTTTTAGGACTTTCAAAGCCTAAAGAGATGACAGGAAATAGTATGATTGAGAAAGATAGTGTTTAGTCTTTTACTGGAAAGAAAATGCTTGTTTCTAGATCTTCTTCTTTTGTGTCAGCTGGATTGTTCCAATAGTATTCGAATGGAGCTCCCTTTTGTTTGATTTTTTTTGCTCTCAGATACATTGAACCCATTGACCAAGCATTTGCAAGGAAGTCATAAGAACCCTTATGTTTTATTTCAAGCATTTTACCTTTTTTGATTTCGCCTTTTACGAATTTAGCATCTAGATTGGCTTCATCTAATTCTTCAGTTGAAGCAGCAGTAATATAAGTAAATGCTTTTTCGGTAGTATGCATTTTTGTGTAGATTGCTGCCCAATGTTTAGCTTTTTTATCATTCTTTTTTAGTTCTTCAAATGCAGCATCGAAACCTTTCATCATATCTTTTCCGATGTTTTTCAAGTCTGAAGTAAATTCCATACCGAAATAATTGAATCCTTCGAATTCTCTGATTCCTTCATTTGTTGTTTTTGCATTTATTTCTCCTTTTTCTAATAAATGTTTGAGCATTTTTAGCCCTCGATCAAAATCCATTTCGATCCAAGCTTTCATTTTGTTTTTAAGGAAAAAGATGAAAAAAGGTATACTGCCATCCATTGTCCAAGTGACTTTTGTTC
>CAYNUR010000159.1:0-3273 GCA_964400435.1 uncultured Candidatus Peribacteria bacterium | reverse complement strand
CTTCTTAATAGTTCCATTTTTATTATTTGGATATATGGCATTGAATTATCTGTTCAATAAAAAAGAGAATCACAAAAACTATCAAAGATTACTTAAAAAGCGTAGGAATCACGCACATCCTTACACAAAAGTATACTTTGAAGTAAAACCTGTAAAAGTAAAAGCAGATTAAAAATCTCTCAATGTCAGTAGTTTACTAAAAGCTAAAATCGATAAATATCAAAAAATCCTTTAGCCCCTTGCACAAAAACAAAAAGCCTGATAAACTCCTTTCACTCTAATCTAATTTTCATATTATATGTCAAAGGCTAAGATTATTGTTAAGGGAGCTAAAATCCACAACTTAAAGAATATCGATGTAGAAATTCCTAAGGAGAAGTTTACCGTAATTACTGGTCTTTCAGGTTCAGGTAAATCATCTTTAGCTTTTGATACCATTTACGCAGAGGGACAGAGACGGTATGTAGAAAGTCTTTCAACATACGCTAGAAATTTCTTGCAGCTTATGGATAAGCCAGAAGTTGAATCTATTGAAGGTTTATCTCCTGCGATTTCTATTGATCAAAAAACTGCCCCAAGAAATCCACGTTCTACAGTAGGTACAGTTACAGAAATATATGATTATCTTAGATTATTATTTGCAAAAGTAGGTCTTCCTCATTGTCCAGAATGTGGAAAACCAATTGAGAAACAAACACCTCAACAAATTTTATCAGACGTTTGCAGTATGGAAGAGGGAAAAAAGATTTTAATCCTCTCTCCAGTTGTTAGAGACAGAAAAGGTCAACACACAAAAGCGATTGAAAAGATCAAAAAAGAAGGCTTCGTGAGAATGAGAATCGACGGTGAGGTTTACCCAATTACTGATATTCCTGAACTAGAAGAGAAAAAGAAGCATAACATAGAGATAGTAGTTGACCGTTTAGTAGTAAAAGATTTTGAGAAAAAGTTTAAAACCCTTTCCACAGGAGAAAAAATAGATATTCCAAATCCAAATCGTTCTCGTTTAGCTGATTCAATTGAGACTGCTTTAAAATTTGGAGAAGGTTTGATGATTATTTCAGATCATAGCACTGGAGAAGATATTCTTTATTCTGAGCATTTTGCTTGTCCAGATTGTAATATCAATATTCCTGAGATTGCACCAAGAAATTTTTCATTTAATAGTCCACATGGTGCCTGTGAAACTTGTCATGGATTAGGAACAAAGTTAGAAATTGATCCAGAAATGGTTCTTCCAAATAAGAAGTTAACTCTTGCTGAAGGAGCAATCATGCCTTGGTCAACAACGACTTCTCATTTGTCTTGGTATAACCGCATTCTTGAAAGCGTAGCCAAGCACCACAAGTTTTCAATGGACGTACCTCTAAAAGATTTACCAGAAAAAGCTCTAAAAATTGTTTTATACGGTGATGATTCAAGAAAATATAAAGTCGAGATTAATAAAAAAGAAGGAAAAGAGAAGGGGTTTGCAGGTGAATATGAAACGAAGTTTGAAGGAGTAATTCCAAATTTAGAAAGAAGATATACTGAAACTGATTCTGATTACGTTAGAAAGAAGATTGAGAACTTTATGAGGATACTAGAGTGCCCAAAATGTGAAGGTAAAAGATTAAAACAAGAGATACTTTCTATAACAATTGAAGGAAACTCAATTATTGATGTTACTGAGTTCTCAATAGAAAGAGCTATAGATTTCTTCTCAAAAGTAAAATTAAGCGAAATGAAAGAAGAAATTGCTCGTCCAATCTTTAAAGAGGTGATAAATCGTCTTAGCTTCTTGCAAGATGTTGGTCTTTCATATTTAACTCTAAATAGAACTGCAAATACTCTTTCTGGTGGAGAAGCTCAACGTATTCGTCTTGCTACTCAAATCGGATCTCGTTTATCCGGTGTAGTTTATGTGTTAGATGAACCAAGTATCGGATTGCACCAAAATGATAACGACAAGTTGATAAAAACTTTAATCTCGCTAAGAGATCTTGGAAATACGGTGATTGTTGTTGAGCATGATGTAGATACTATGTTAGCTGCAGATTATATTTTAGATGTTGGTCCTGGAGCTGGAAAACATGGTGGTCAGATTATTGCTCAAGGAACTCCAGAAGAGATTATGAAAGATAAGAATTCAATTACAGGGAAATATCTCTCTGGTGAGGAAGAAATTGCAATTCCGAAGAAAAGAAGAAAGGGAAATGGGAAAAAATTAAAGATTATTGGAGCTTCTGAGCATAATCTAAAAGATGTAAGTGTTGAATTCCCATTGGGGACTTTCATTGCTGTAACAGGAGTTTCTGGTTCTGGTAAATCAACAATGGTTAATGGAATACTTGTAAGGGCCGTATCGAAAAGTATCTATAAGTCTAAAGCAATGCCAGGGGCTCACAAAGAGATTCAAGGTATTGAGCATTTAGATAAGATTATCAATATTGATCAATCTCCTATTGGAAGAACTCCACGTTCAAATCCAGCAACTTATACAGGTGTATTCACTGATATCCGTGATTTATTCTCAAAAACTCCTGAAGCAAAACTAAGAGGTTATAAGCCTGGAAGGTTTAGTTTCAATATTAAAGGAGGGCGTTGTGAACACTGTACTGGTGATGGAATAAAGAAAATTGAAATGCACTTCCTTCCAGATATTTATGTGCCTTGTGAAGAGTGTAAAGGTCAGCGTTACAATTCTGAGACGCTTGAAATTCGCTATAGAGGTAAAAATATTCACGAGGTATTACAGATGACAGTTGAAGAAGCCTTGGAATTCTTTTCTGCAATCCCAAATATTAATTCTAAGCTAAAAACACTTTGTGAGGTTGGTCTTGAGTATATTCACCTTGGGCAGCAAGCGACAACTCTTTCTGGCGGTGAGGCTCAAAGGATTAAACTTGCAACGGAGTTATCAAAACGCTCTACAGGAAAAACTATATACGTATTGGATGAGCCAACCACAGGTTTACATTTTGACGATGTGAAAAAGCTCCTTGATGTCTTGCACAAACTTGTAGATAAGGGCAATACGGTGCTAGTAATCGAGCATAACCTTGATGTTATCAAAACAGTAGACCATATTGTTGATATGGGGCCTGAAGGTGGAGATAAAGGTGGGCAACCAATTGCCATCGGAACTCCTGAAGAAGTTGTTAAGGTGAAAGAGTCTTATACAGGGAAGTGGTTAGATAAAATAATGTAATATTTTAATTTGTCAGTCTGACATTTAGTTAACTGCAAAATATTGAGCTAGATTTAATAAAATTAAATCTAGCTCTTTTTAGA
>CAYNUR010000158.1:0-3286 GCA_964400435.1 uncultured Candidatus Peribacteria bacterium | reverse complement strand
CACAATCTTAGGCTTTGGAAAAGCTATCAATATTAGAAACAGAGGATTTAACATAACACTTACAATGTTAACCAGTTTTATCTTTGCCATAATTACATATATCTTCAGTTTATTCTGGCAACCTCTAAATAACGAAGTTTTACCTGAAAGAATTCTATTAATTTCCTTCATTACTTTTGGCACACTTTTCTTTTTCTATAAAAAAAGAGACCTAAACATCAGCCAAACTCTCTCGATATTCTTTATCTACTACACACTTTACACTTTAATTGCACTCTATTTCTTTAATTTTTCAATTCTTATTCCTTAATTAAACTTTCATATTTGCTTGAAAGTTTAATTCCCATATGATAAAAATTATTGGAATAAAAATTTTCAGGGGCGCTTAGCTCAGTTGGTTAGAGCGTCTGGTTTACACCCAGAAGGCCGGGAGTTCGAATCTCTCAGCGCCCACCAGAGAAATAGAAAGGGGCAATCTTTGCACTCATTTTCAATAACATTTTGAACACGTACGGTTTGTACGCTTATCAAAATGTTATTTTCAATTCGTACAAATCTTGCCCCTTTCTATCTCTCTGGAATACTCCAATATTTTATGGGTTCCCAAATAACTATTTAGAAACTCTCAACAAAAAGAATCTCTGCACTCATTTTTATATTAATTTTCTCATCTTACAAAATCACCCCAACATAAAACCATTCTCCTTTAACCATTTCTCATGCTCTTTATACTCAGGCATGGCATCTTCAACTAATTTCCAAAACCGTTTTGAATGATTAAATTCTTTTAAATGAGCTAATTCATGGATGCATACATATCTAAAAACTTCTCTCGGAGCAAATAAAAGACGATAAGCAATGTTTATATTTCTCTTTGAACTACAACTGCCAAATCTCGAGCTCACCCTTTTAAATCTAACATCATTATATTTTTCCTGAAAATGTAACAAGTTCAATTCCTCTAACACCTCTTCTAAATATTCAGTTTGATCCTCAATTATTTTCTTTTCAACAATATCTTTCAACTTTTTTCTCACCTCAATATCTGACATCTCATCAGATAAAAAAATTTTTATCAAAAACCCATTTTCTAGTTTCACAGAAGATCTAGACCTTTTTTCAATAATTAATTCGATCTCGTAGTTTTTATTGTGAGTCACCACTCTTCCACCATCTTCATAAACAGGATCTACAAAATCACCTTTAAAACTCTCCAACTTTTTCTTTGCCCAAACCAAAAAATTCTTCACAGTTTCGTCTCGCTTTCGCCCTCGTAAATATCTACTTAACTTCAAAACTACTCGCCCTTTCTTTAATCTAACGGTTGAAGTTAATTTTTTTGCAACTCCATAATCAATTGGAACAACTCGCTCCCCCACTCGAATCGATTCTGGATAATCCATAATTTATTTATGCTACGTCTCTATAATCTATAGCATAATTTTCACCCCAATTTCCATCATCAGCCCATGAATCCCTCCTTTTTCTCTCTGATTTTCTAAATCCAGTCGACGCAGCAGATTTCTGATTATCTAATTCAAAAACAAAGCTCATTATCTCTTCACCAGGAATATTCAAATTCACAACTAATTCTTCATCAGAATAAATAAACTCCATAGCATCATCCAAGTTTTTCTCACCAAATAAATGAAGTAATTCACCTTTAATAAATCCTCCCAACTTAGCCTTATCTATAGAATAAAGTGGAGATAAAACATAAACATTTGAATCTTCAGCTAAAACTGCAGAATCAAAATCTCTACTACTAATCTTTTGCTCAAACATAATTCTCCCCGACCAGTCTTTTAACTTCAAAACATGATCTAAAACACTTAAATTAAGATTCTCTCTATCAAGGTTTTCACCAGACTTCTTTTTACTTACACCTCTAATATCAACAACTTTATTCCGCTCCGAATCACTCGTCAGCAGTCTATATGCATATTTATCCATCTCTCTTTCTCGTCCATGCAAACTCAAACCAACTTTATCAACAAAAGTTATTTCAAAAACATTTTCATTTGATCCATCGACTTTCACAAATAATTTTTCTTCACCACTTCCAGCATCATAAGATTCAACAACATGGCCTTCTAATTCTAAAATTTCTTTAACATTCATATACTCACTAAACTTCAATTCAGTTCCGTTTATTCCAACAAACCCTTGAAGATTACTAAACTTTTCTACAGCTAAATTTTTGTTAAAACGTTTAAACTCTAAAGCATAAGATTTATCACCACATTCAAATTTTAAGTAAACAAATTCTCCATGCTCTTCCAACCTAAAATTATTTATTAACTCGTTAAAATTATCAGCAAAATCATCATTCCCATTTTGCTCATTTACAGTTGCAGCTAAATAAAACTCAGAATCAAGCAAACCTTCTAAATCTTCTAAATCAATATCCGCATCTAGCACGATTTTTCCTTCATGTCTTTTAAAAATAGACTCACCACCAACTTCTAAAGTATCAATCACATTTTCAAATAGATTCCCTAAAAATTGACCTTCTTTAAAGTTATCAATTGGCATCTTTACTTTCACAACACCATCAATCTCATCATGAAGAACCTCCATTGCATTTCCAGATTCAATAACCTTGAATCCCCTATTTTTCATTGCTTCTCTTAATTCAGCTAAAGCTTTAGTTGATGAAACGACATAACCACCATTTTCTAAATCACGGGCAACTCCGTTAATACCACTAAAATCTATATTTATCGCTGAATCCTCAAAACATTTCTCTATAACAAACGTAAATTCACCAAACTCTACAAAAAAGTTATCTGAATCTTCTCTGAAATTTGTATGAACTTTCATAAACAAATCCTTTTGCTCTTCTGTACCTGACTCAGAAACAAATGACCTAATCATTGATTCAAAATCCGAAAGAGTTGAATACTCACTCATTTTCAAAGAAGACTTACCTCCTCTCAAAATCAAACTTTCTCCAAGTTTATTTTTACATTTTACAAAAGTGGCTTTTAACAAACTTGCGGCCGGCTTTTCAGAAATATTCCCAAATCGACTTGGGAAATTAACTCTAACTGCATAATTCCATTCTGGCTTTGAAACAGAATAATTCACTGTTCCATCATTTTCTTCTCTCAAAGAAACTATAAAACCAGATCTTTCCAGCAATGAACGAACATCATTCCATTTACCAAAATCATCAATTACTAAAGTTCCAGAACTTTCACTAATCCCTTTAATTGTACTCAGATCAAGTATATCACTAACAGTTTCTAATTTTTGATTCGATAAATGCTCTGCATAATATTTT
>CAYNUR010000157.1:0-3303 GCA_964400435.1 uncultured Candidatus Peribacteria bacterium | reverse complement strand
CTTGGTATTCGTAAACATTTTAAATTTAATACTAATTTTAGACCTTCAAAGATTTATTCTTCTTTAAAGGAATTTTGTGTTTTGCGTGAAGATGTTATTGATGAAGGAGTTGATATTTTATGTGTAAGAGAATTAAATGGTGGGATTTACTTTGGTGAACATAAAACTGAAGTGATTGATGGAAAGCGAGTTGCAACTGATGTAATGACTTACGACGAAGAAATGATTAGACCTGTTGCTGTTTCTGCTTTTGAAGCTGCAATGAAAAGGTCTAAAAAAGTAACTTCTGTTGATAAAGCTAATGTTTTGGATTGTAGCAAGTTGTGGAGAGAGGTGGTTGAGGAAGTTGCTAAAGACTATCCTGAATGTGAGTTAGAGCATGTTTTGGTGGATAATTGTGTGATGCAGCTGTTGAAGAGACCGAGTGATTTTGATGTTTTGCTTATGCCGAATATGTTTGGTGATATTGTTTCTGATCAGGTTAGTGTTTTTGCTGGTTCGCTTGGAATGTTGCCATCTGTTTCTTTAAATGCAGAAGGGTTTGGTTTATATGAACCTTCTGGAGGAAGTGCGCCAGATATTGCTGGAAAGGGAATTGCGAATCCTATTGCTCAAATTTTATCTGCCGCAATGATGCTAAAATTTTCATTTGGTTTGGATGATGAACATGATGCAATTGTTAATGCAGTTGAAAAAGTTTTAGAAAAAGGAATTAGAACTGGTGATATTGCAAAGAAAGGTGAAAAAGCTGTTTCTACTGTAGAAATGGGAGATGCTATTGTTGCGGAAATTTAATTATTTTGGGGGAAGAATTTAACAAAAAATAAATGTCTGAAAGAATAAAAACAATGATGGATAAAGCTTATATTCGTGGAGAAGTTGTTCCTTCTGAAGAAGCGAAGATCAGTATTGCGAGTCATAGTATTCAGTATGGAAGTACTGTTTTTGGTGGAATGAGAGGTTATCAAAAAGGTGAAAAATTTCATTTATTTAGACTAGAAGATCATTTTGATCGTTTGTTTAAGGCAACTAAGATTTTTGGAATGGATATTAAAATGAATTTTGGTGAATTTCAGGAAGCCGTTTTTGATTTGATTAGAGCGAATAAACCTGAGGGGGATTTTTATATTCGACCTTTTATTTATTCTGATGATGAAGAATTGACGCCTAAATTTATTGGAATTAATTTTGATTTGGCTATGTATATGATTCCATTGGGGGATTATCTAGATACAAGTCGAGGTTTAAAATTAATGGTTTCTAGTTGGAAGAAATTTTCTGATGCAGCGATTTCTACAAAGGCGAAAGCAGGTGGAGCTTATTTAAATGCTTCTTTAGCACGTTCTGAAGCGATGCGTTGTGGTTATGATGAAGCATTGGTAATGGATGATAACTGGAATATTGTTGAGGGGAGTGCTGAGAACTTTTTGATTGTTTATAGAGGTGAAGTAATTATTCCTGAATTAGGTAGTGCGATGCTTGAAGGAATAACTATTCGTACTGTGATTGAGATTTTGAGGATGAATGGAATTGAACCTCGTTTTGAAAAAATTGATCGTTCTATGACCTATACCGCTGATGAAGTTCTTCTAACTGGAACTGGTGCACAAATTTTATTTGCAGAATCTGTTGATGGTCGAGAGATTTCTAAAACTTCTGGGAAAATTTGTGAATTATTGAGAAAAAACTATGATGCGATTATTAATAATGAGCATGAAAAATCGAAAGATTGGTTAACAATAGTTGAATAATTAAAAACAATGGATTACATAAAAATTTTTGATACTACGTTGAGAGATGGTGAGCAAGCTCCTGGCTTTTCTATGAATCTTTCTGAAAAACTTTTGATGGCAAAACAGTTGGAAAGGCTTGGAGTTGATGTGATTGAAGCAGGTTTTGCGAATGCTTCACCTGAGGATTTTAAATCTGTGAAAGAAATTGCTGAACAAGCAGAAAATATGGAAGTTTGTGGATTGGCAAGATGTCATCAAGGTGATATTGAAGCTACAATTAAAGCTTTAGAAAATGCAAAAAAACCTAGAATTCATGTTTTTATTGCGACAAGTGATATCCATTTGGAATATAAATTGAAAATTTCTCGTGATGAGGCAATTGAAAAGGCAATAATGGGTGTGAAAATGGCTAAGGAATTTACGGATAGAGTTGATTTTTCTCCTGAGGACGCAACTCGATCTGATAGGAATTTCTTGGTAGAAATTTTAGCTGAAGCTATAAAGGCTGGTGCTGATACTTTGAATATTCCTGATACTGTTGGTTATTCTACACCTGAAGAGTTTGGTGACTTGATCAAGTTTTTGAAAGCAAATGTTCCAGGAATTGATGATGTAATTATTGCTACTCATTGTCACAATGATTTAGGTTTGGCAGTTGCGAATAGTTTAGCTGGTGTGCAAAATGGTGCTCGTCAAATTGAATGTACAATAAATGGAATTGGTGAAAGAGCTGGAAATGCTGCACTTGAAGAAGTTGTGATGGCGATGAAAACAAGACCTGAAACTTATCCGTTTAAAAATAGTATTGATAGCACTCAGTTATTTTCTACTAGTCGATTATTAACTCAAATTACTGGTCAATCTGTTCAACCAAATAAGGCAATTGTTGGTAAAAATGCTTTTGCACATGAAGCGGGAATTCATCAGCATGGAATTCTCTCGAATCGTCTTACTTATGAGATTATGAAACCTGAAGATGTGGGGTATAAATCTAATCAATTGGTTCTAGGTAAACATTCTGGACGAAATGCTTTGGATAATAGATTGAAAGAATTAGGTATTGAGTTAGAAAAAGAAAAATTAAATGAAGTTTTTGCTGGTTTTAAACATTTAGCTGATAAGAAAAAGAATATTTACGATGAGGATTTAATTTTATTGGCTACTGATTCTGAAATTGAAGAAAAGTATGAATTAATTGATGCTGATATTAATTCAAAATTAGGAGGGGAGGCGAGTTCGAAAATAAAGTTGAAGGTTGGTGATGATATTGTTGATGGAGAAGGTGAAGGTGATGGGCCAGTTTCTGCATTGTATGATGCGATTTCTAAGGTTGTGAAACTGGAAGGTAGTTTGAAGAACTTTTCAATATCTGCGTTAACTCCTGATAGTGAAGCGGTAGGTGTTGTAAATATTGTTTGGCAGTTGGGCGAAGATAATTTGGTTCATGGGCATGGAACTGATACTGATATAACGATTGCTTCTGCTAAGGCTTTGATTGATGTTTTGAATCGTTTGGAAATCCGTAAAATGCATGGGGATTTGGTTTCGAAAGATAGAATAAAAGTAGTAT
>CAYNUR010000156.1:0-3315 GCA_964400435.1 uncultured Candidatus Peribacteria bacterium | reverse complement strand
GATTATGAAAGTCAAAATAGAAAAATCTTGGGAAAAAGTTCTAAAAAAAGAATTTAAAAAAGAATACTTTAAAAACCTCACTGAATTCGTTAAAAAAGAATATCAGAAAAAAACAATTTACCCTGAACCAAAAAACATTTTTAGAGCATTCGATCTCTGTCCATTGGAACAAGTAAAAGTTGTAATTATCGGTCAAGATCCATACCACGGACCAAAACAAGCCAATGGACTCTGCTTTTCTGTGAGCCCAGGCGTAAACCTTCCTCCCTCTCTTCAAAATATATTTAAAGAATTAGTAAACGACTTAGGAATTAAAGAGTTCCCAAAACGTGGAGACCTCGAATCATGGTCAAAACAAGGAGTATTAATGCTAAATGCAACATTAACAGTAGAAGCTAGAAAAGCAGGATCTCATCAAAAAAAGGGCTGGGAAGAATTAACCGACGCAGCTATTAAAGCTGTTTCTGAGAACAAAGAAAACGTGGTTTTCATTCTTTGGGGAAGATATGCGCAAAACAAAGAAACCTTAATAAATGAAAAAAAACATTTAATAATTAAATCACCACATCCTTCACCATTTTCTGCAAATCGAGGATTTTTTGGATCAAAACCATTTAGCAAAACAAACCAATTTCTTATAGAACAAGGTAAAGAAGAAATCAATTGGGCAAAAGAGCTTTAAATTTCCAACCTTACATACTTTATTTTCGCCCCCAACTTCATAAATTTTTTCTCATAATAAGTCATAATCTGTAAAAGTTCTGGAACATCATCTTTTCCATGAACATCTTCATCCAAATCCAAAATTTTATATTCCCTCTCTCGAAAAACCTCCATTGAATAATCAAAAAGATTATCATTGTCAGTTTTAAAATTGAGATTCCCACCATCCTTCAAAACTTTTTTATATATCTCCAAAAACCTTGGAGACGTCAACCTTTTATTTGCCCTACATGGCTTCGAGTGGGGATCTGGAAAAGTTATCCAAATTTCATCAACCTCACCCTTTTCAAAAAATTGATCAAGCTTCTCAATCAATATTCTCATAAATGCAACATTTTTCAATCCACCTTCCAGAGCCATTTTTGCACCTTTCCAAATTCTATCACCCTTCTTATCAATTCCGATGAAGTTTTTTCCAGGAAATTTTTCAGCTAAGGCCAAAGTATAATAACCCCATCCACAAGCTAATTCTAAAATGACTTCTCCATCATTTTTAAAATATCCATCACGCCATTTCCCTTTCATTTCAAAAGAACTACCAAAGACATTTGGAAACGTTTCAACTTCATCTAATCTTTTCTGCTTCTTTCTAGACATCTTTATTCGTACATTCCATCAATCTCTTTCAGAATAATTTTCTGAACAGCACCCACACACTGGTCAATCTTCCCCCATTCGTTTTCCACTTGATAATCACAATCTTTAGCCTGAGAAATTTCTTGTTTCGAACTTTCCAATCTTCTTTCAATTTCATCTTCAGGCAACTCCCCTCTCAACAAAATTCTACGTCTTAAATCTTCTTCATCGCTAACCTTCATGAAAACAGAAACTAGATTTTCCGCTGGAATAAGCTCCTTTATCGATTGAAAACCTTGAATATCAACTTCTCTCACAACAACCGCACCTGCCTCTAATCCATCCATTATATCTTTCTTTGAAGTTCCATAGTAATCTGTCTCATGCACAACTGCATATTCTAAAAATTCATCTTTTTTAATTTTTTCTTCAAATTCTTCTCTGGAAATAAAATGATAAACTTCTCCATCAACTTCTCCCTCTCTTGGATCACGAGTCGTATATGAAATAGGATAAACAAAACCTTTATAAAAGCCTTGTATACGCTCAATCACAGTTCCCTTTCCAGAACCAGATGGACCAACGATAAGAAATAGTTTACCTAACATTTTTGACATATTGCAAGAACACTAAAAATATTGTAAAATATACAGATTTGCGATTCAAGAGGATTATACCTAAATCGAAGCAAAAAGATAGAAAAAACTTGAACATTAACTCTTGAAAGCCAATTGCAAATCTGATACAATTATCTAATTTGTTCTTTCACAAATTATCTCCCCTACCTAATAACTTAACGAAAGTGGGGAACCGTGGCTTAGAAGGTTTATAATTTTCTTCTGGGTCGCAGCTCCCTACTTTTCGATGGCTTAACCAACTCATAGCCACCGTTAAGTGCCCTCCTTCGCCCAAAAGCGGATTTCCGCACGGCGAAGCGATGGGATTAAACAAAAACAAAATCAACAAAAATTTGCTTCTCCCCTGGAGAGCAAAACAAAAAAACAAAAACAAAAACGAACGAACGGTGATTCAACGTTCTGAAATAAGACACCAAAGAACGGTAGGGAGATGCTATCATCTCTTAATAGATAGCAAGCCCTGGATCTAGTAGTTGGTTTCCATGGTCCCGCCGCTCTTAGGAACTTCGCCATATTAAAAATTGTATGGTTTCAGAAACTTCCTTATTAAAGAGCGATGCGTTGGAGCACCAGTTCCACCTCTGTCTGCCTCGTTTACATTGCACACAAGTGAAATTTGAATTGGTGCTCCTTATTTTAAATTTAGAATGGTAAATCATCAATCTGCACTTCTTCCTCCTGAGATGCTTTTTCAGTATCACCTGAAGAATCATTATCTAACCCTCCACTTTCTCTCATAGAATTATCCATAGGAACACCTCCCCCCATAGAGTTACCTTTACTATCAAGCATTATCATATTTTCAGCAATAATTTCAGTTCTATACCTCTTAACTCCATCTTCTCCTTGCCAATCTCTAGTTTGCAATCTTCCTTCAATATAAACCTTGCTCCCCTTTTTTAAATATTGACCACAAATTTCAGCCAATTTTCTCCAAGCAACAATATTATGAAACTCAGCCTTATTCTGTTTTTGACCACTTTGATCAGTCCAAGTTAAGTTTGTTGCAATTCCAAAACTAGTAACAACTTGTCCACCTGGAATCTGTCTCATCTCTGGATCACGAGTTAAATTTCCTATTAATTGAACCTTGTTCAACGACATTGCCATACGATTTTTGATTACTTATTCTTTTCCAGACAATAACTTTCAAACAAGGCAAATACAACTTTTTTCATCAGGAATGACTTGCTCAAGAACTCTTAGAATGTTCAAATCACAGGAAATAAAAAACTAAAGAAAAACAGATTTAGTTCAATTTTTTTATCCACCAGAATTCCCCAAGTAGATTTGCTTTTTCCAAATATTAATGGCAAGTTTAATTAGATTTTATTATCTCAATTGGAGATTTACACAAATCAATTTGCCAATACCGAAA
>CAYNUR010000155.1:0-3362 GCA_964400435.1 uncultured Candidatus Peribacteria bacterium | reverse complement strand
GATTATTTCCAATCATATATTTTGTTAAAAATTCTTCCACATTTTGGGAATAATTTATTATTTGTCAAACAGTAATAGAAATAATTTATATTACTGTTTTAAGGTAATTTTGAAAGTCTTTCTTTAGGTCTTTGTGTTTTAGTGCAAAATGGACTGTAGCTTTTAAATATCCAAGCTTATCACCTGTATCGAATCTTTGACCTTTTACAATGTGTCCATAAATAGGGAAGTGTTTTATGTATTCTTGCATACCGTTAATCAATCTAAGTTCTCCATCTTTTTTTGTTTTAGGGGCTTTTTCTAGCATTTTTAGTAGTTCAGGAGTGATAATGTATTTTCCTGTAATTGCAAGATTTGATGGCGCTTTTTTAATGCTAGGTTTTTCTATGAGGTTGTCTACTTTATAAGTTCCATCTTTTTCTTGTTGTCCGGAAATGATTCCATATTTATCACATTCTTCTTTAGGAACTTCTTGTAAGGCGACAATTGGTGATTGATATTTTTCGTATTTTTCAATCATTTGTTTTAAAGGTGGTACTTTGCTGTCATAAATGTCATCACCAAATAAAACAGCTACAGGTTCGTCATCTAAGAGGTCTTTTGCGCACAGTATTGCATGACCATCGCCTTGAGGTCTTGGTTGTCTAACATAGTAAATTTTAGCTAGTTTTTCGATTCTCTTCATTTCTTTTACTGCTTCGTTTTTTTGTTTATTCCTTAAATGTGAATCTAATTCAAAAGAGTGATCGAAGTGGTCTTCAATTGATCTTTTTCCTCTTCCGGTGATGATAATAATTTGTTTTATTCCGCTGTTTACTGCTTCTTCAACTAAATATTGAATGCATGGTTTATCGACAATAGGTAGCATCTCTTTTGGTTGTGATTTTGTTGCTGGAAGAAACCGTGTTCCCATTCCTGCTGCAGGTATTATTGCTTTTTTAATCTTCATTTATTTGATTGGATTTTGATTATTTTCGTCTTTTTCAGTTCTTTTTTAGGGATTTCAATTTCTAAAACGTTGTCTTCAAAATTTGCTGTTACTTTGCTGACGTCTGCTTCAAGTGGTAAAACAATTGATCTAGAGAATGGGCCCCAGAAACATTCTCTAGTATAGTATTTTTCGTCTTCGATGTTGTGACGAACTTTTCTCTCTCCTTTTATAACAAGGACATCATCAGTAATTGATATTTTTATATCTTTTTCTTTGATCCCTGCAATTGGTGCAAGAATTACAATGTGTTCTTGTGTTTGAAAAATGTCTACAGATAGTTGTCCAACCTCTTTTTTTAGTGGTTCTTGATCTGAAGAAATTGGATGAATTTTTATGCTTGAGTTTTTCATAATTATTTTGCTCCTGCTTTTTTAGGTACTTTCATGTCTTTGAAATATTTTTTGAATTCATCGGCAGAAATAGTTTCTTTTTTAAGGAGGTCCTTAGAAATTTTTTCAATTAGCTTCTTGTTCTTAGTGATTAGGTCTTTTGTTGTTTTGTAGGCTTTGTCGATTATTTTTTTAACTCTTTCATCAATTTTTGCAGCACTTTCTTCTGAGTAATTTTTAACATGACCATAGTCTTTTCCTAGGAAAACTTCCTGATTTGGGTCACCGAAGATAATTGGTCCAAGGTCGCTCATTCCATATTTTGTTACCATTGCGTTTGCGATTTTTCTTACTCTTTGTAAATCGTTTGATGCGCCAGTTGTCATTTCACCAAAGAAAACTTCTTCAGCTGTGTAACCACCTAAGAGAGAGCAAAGTTCGTCTTCAAATTTACTTTTTGAGTTTAAATGTTTGTCTTCTTCCGGGAGGAACCAAGTTACTCCTAGTGCCATACCACGTGAAATGATTGATACTTTGTGAACAGGGTCGCATCCAGGTAGTAAGTGACCTACAACTGCATGGCCTACTTCATGGTAAGCAGTAATTTCTTGTTCTTTTTTATTGAGAACTCGTGATTTTCTTTCAGGTCCCATTACTACTTTTTCAATAGATTTCTCAATTTCTTCTTCACTTATTTTTTTCTTACCAGTTTTAGCTGCTAGAATTGCAGCTTCGTTCATTAGGTTTTCTAAGTCAGCACCTGTGAATCCCGGTGTTCCTTTTGCGATTTTTGCTAAATCAACTTTCTTTTCTAATGGTTTGTTTCTTGAGTGAACTTCAAGAATTTTTTCTCTTGCCTTGATGTCTGGCATATCTACTACGACTCTTCTATCAAATCTTCCAGGTCTAAGAAGGGCTGGGTCTAGAATGTCTGGTCTGTTTGTAGCAGCAATTACAATAACGTTTGTTCCAGTTTCGAAACCATCCATTTCTGTAAGGATTTGGTTTAAGGTTTGCTCTCTTTCATCATGTCCACCACCCATTCCAGCTCCACGATGTCTTCCTACTGCATCAATTTCATCTATAAAGATAATACAAGGAGCATTTCTTTTAGCTTTATTGAAAAGATCTCTAACTCTTGATGCACCAACTCCTACAAACATTTCGACGAATTCTGAACCGGAAATACTGAAGAATGGAACATCTGCTTCACCTGCAACAGCTCTAGCTAATAATGTTTTACCTGTACCAGGTTGTCCTACTAGCATTACACCTTTTGGAATTTTTGCTCCCATTGATCGATATTTTTTTGGACTTTTAAGAAAGTCTACGATTTCAACTAATTCTTCTTTTGCTTCGTTTGCGCCTGCAACATCAGTGAAGGTTGTTTTTTGTTTACCTTTGTCATAGGTTTTTGCTCTACTTTTTCCGAATGACATTGCTTGATTATTGCTAGATTGAGCAGATCTCATCATGAAGACAAAGAAACCTATTAACAACAAAAATGGAATTAATCCGACTAGTAATTCCGTCCAGAATTTATTTCCATCAGTATTTTCGATTTTTACAGGTAGTGCTGAGATAGCGCTGTCTTTTACACCGGCTTGTTCAAGAATTTCATAAACACTTGCACCAGGTTCTTTATACGTGAACTTTTTGCTTCCATCTACAAACTCTAAATTAAGTCTGTTGTCAGCAATGCTTACTTCTTTGATATTTCCAGATTCTGCTTCTTCTATGAATTCTGAGAGAGTAATTTCTTCAGAAGAAGGTGCGTTTGTGTTAAACATCATTGAAAATGCAGCAATGATTAATGCGACTATTACTAGGTATAAAAATGTATTTTTTGGTTTTTTCTTAGGTGGTAATGCAGGCATAGTTTTTTGTAATAATAAAAATTTACTCGCTAATAGTGGACTTTTTTGTCTTTTTTTTCAAGTTGACTTCTTTTTAATATGAAGCTTGTTGTGGCTGATTTTAAATTCTAATTTTCCCAGTGATTTTCTTTTGTTTCCGATGTTGTTTTTAATTATTTCTAAAAC
>CAYNUR010000154.1:0-3402 GCA_964400435.1 uncultured Candidatus Peribacteria bacterium | reverse complement strand
GGTATATCTTCTCTGATTGTTACTTCTTGACTTAAATTAAGGAATAAGTCTAACAAAATGATAGTAGCGATTGAGAAGGGTAGAGGCGTTTTTAAGAAAATTGATAATACAATGAGTAGTGTTGATGAAATTTTGAAACTGAGAGAATGTAGTAAAACTTTTCTTCGATTAAACTCTAGTTTTCTTCCTCTTTTGATATTTTCTAACAAATCTTTGAAGCCCTTTTCTTTTGCTTTTGGAGTGGAGACGTGCTGACCAGATAGTTTAAGTAAAGTTTTGATTCTGTGTTCTTGTTTAGTGTCTAATTCATCGAAAATATAATCTTTTTCTTTATTATTAAGCATCTTTAAGATTTTTCTATCGCTTAGGTTTTCAAGGTAATTTCCATCAATTGCTTCAAAATATTTGGGATTCACGATTTCTAATTCTTTTGCTATTGCTACGCTATTTCTTTCTTTAATTCGACTTAGTAGATAAATTTTGATTCCAGCTTTTTGTAACCTTTGTATTTCTTCTTTAACTTCATATTTTATTGGGTATTCAAAATTGATATTTCCAATGTATGTAAACTCTTTTTCCGTGAAGCTTTCCGAGTATTTGTTGAGTCTTTTTTTAGGTAGACCTCGATAACAATATGCAAATACCTTTTGACCTTTTTCGTTCATTTTTTCTATTCTTTTTCTTAGTTTTCTCTTTTTTTGAGTAGTCAGTTCAACTTTTTTATTATTGATCAAAGCTCGTGTGCATATTTCAAGTAGATCTAAGGCATTTCCTTTTGAGTAGGCAAAAATTTCTTTTGAATCTTTATTTCTAACTACTACAGTTGAGAATTTTTTTTCTTTGCTTGGAATTTTTTCAAGTATTTCAAATTTTTTATGTACTTCTTTTCGAGAAAAATTTTTATGGTCTAAAAACTTTTTTATTTTTCTTTCATAATCTATGGTTTTTTCGTGGTCTACTAATTGATTGATTTGAGCAATTAGTTGTATCGCTTCATCATTTTGCAGATGTTTTTTATCAAGTTTAACTAAATCTTTTGTTTCAATGTTTTCGACTTCTACCAATTGATCAGAACTTTCTAATTTCGCTTTATATTTATCGAAGTAGATTGTTGAAATTTCTAGCTCTTTTTTAGTTAAAATTCCTGTGATGTTTGTACAGATTGTAGTTGTTTTACCATGTCTAGGATTAAATTTGGGAAAAATATTTCCTAGTATATTTATTGTTAACAAACTCAATGGAGTCATCGAGAGAAGCAGGAGGACTGAATTGTGGATTAATTCTGAATTTTGCATTTATTTTAAATTTTTTTTACGCCAATTTTCTATTTTTTTGTGATTTCCTGAGAGTAGAACTTCAGGGACTTTCATTCCGTTAAATTCTGGTGGTCTTGTGTAATGTGGGTATTCTTTTTTTCTATTAAAGCTTTTTGAAAAAGAATCTTCTAAATGAGATTCTTCTTTTCCTAAAACTTCTGGAATTAATCTTGATAGACTATCAATAAATATCATTGCTGGTAGTTCTCCTCCTGTTAGTACGTAATTTCCAATAGAGACTTCGTAGTCAATTAAACTTTCTCTTATTCTTTGATCGATACCTTCATAACGTCCACAAAGTAAAATATATTCTGAATATTTTGTTGAAAACTTTTCGATTCTTGATTGAGTTAGAGTTTTTCCTTGTGGTGTAAAAAAAATAACTGGTCCATTATTGTCTTTTTTTATGCTCATGATTGCATCATGAAGAGGTTGAGGTGTCATAACCATTCCTGCGCCGCCTCCATATGGAATATCATCTACTTTTTTGTGTTTGTTCTTTGTGAATTTTCTGATGTCGTGAGTATTGATTTCGATAAGATTTTTTTCTTGTGCACGTTTAAGTATGCTTTCGTTAAAGTACGAAGAAAAAATGTCTGGAAATATTGAAAGGATATCAAATTTCATGCCCTAGATTACTTTTGCTTGGAGATAATGATATATGAAAGTTTTTGTGATGTCATCAAAAAAGGCTTCAATCTCTGAAGCCTTTTTAAATTTCTTATTTAGCGATTTGTTGTTTTAGTATCTTTGTTTTGATGAATGTAGTAATTGGAGGTACTAAGAATGATGAACATGAGAAGAATAAAACTATTCCCCATTCTTTTAATGTCAGAGGCACTGTATTAAATACTTCTTGCATGAATGGAACATAGATTACTACCAATTGAAGAAGGAAAGAGGCAATTACTGCTAATAAAAGACTTTTATTGTTTGTGAATGACTTTAGCGTGATATTTTTTTCTTCTTTACATACGAAAGCGAAGAATAGTTCAGAAACTACTACTCCAGTGAAGACAAGGGTTCTTGTGTGGGAAGCTTCTGAAAGATTTGCTGTGTCAATTCCGAGTACTTGATCTTGAGTAAGTCCGTAAAAGAAAAGAGATAAATTTGCAATGATTTGTAGAGCTGCGGAGACGAAGATAAAGATTGAGAACTTCTTAAAGATGTTTTCTTTCTTCGGATGAGGTTTTTCCTTCATGATATCTTTATCGGCCTTAGAAGTCCCGAGAGCAAGTGCTGGGAGCGAATCTGTTGCGATATTAATCCATAAAATCTGTAAAGGTAATAAAGGAAGTGGTAAACCAATGATTGTTAAGAATCCTACTGTCATTATTGAATCATAGTTTGCTGAAAGCATGTATTTAATGAAGGCAAGAATGTTATGATAGATTCTTCTACCTTCACGAATAGTTTCAACAATTGTAGTAAAGTTGTCATCTTTAAGTACTATGTCAGCCACTTCTTTAGTTGCTTCAGTACCTTTGATACCCATAGCAACACCTACATCTGCGTGTTTTAGTGCTGGTGCATCATTTACACCATCTCCAGTAACTGCAACTACTTCATCATTTCTTCTTAGAACATCAACGATTCTATATTTGTGTTGCGGTTTTGTTCTGGCAAAGATTTCAGTTTCATATATTGCTTTCTTGAGCTCTTGATCTGTCATCTTATCTATTTCATCTCCGAGAACGACTTTATGAATTGAAAGACCAATCTTTTCACCAATAGCTTTTGCAGTGATATGGTTATCACCAGTAATAATTTTTACTTTAATACCTGCTTTTTGTGCTGTTAAAATTGAAGACTTCACACTTTTTCGCGGAGGATCGATCATTCCAACTAATCCAACAAAGATCAGATTAGTTTCATCGAACTTCTTGTCATATTCTTTGTAAGCAAAACCTAATACTCTTAAGGCTTTTTCTGAGTATTTAATTGCTTTTTTATCAATCTCTTTTTTTTCTTTTTCTGATAGTTTTTCTACTTTTCCATTTCTAAGAATATGGGTTGATCTCTTTAATACTTCTTCATGAGCACCTTTAACAAAGATTTCTTTCTTTTTACCTACTTTGTGTAGTGT
>CAYNUR010000153.1:0-3408 GCA_964400435.1 uncultured Candidatus Peribacteria bacterium | reverse complement strand
ATTTTTGATATCTAAATCTGAAACAGCAGAAAATAAATCATCCACAAAACTTCTAGATTGTTTTGTAGCAAACACTTTCTTACCTTTTAATAAGTTGAATTCTTTTAAATCTGGAAACTCAATTTTAAGTACTGAATTAACTGTCAATGACTATGCAGCTGCAGACATACTAAGAAAATCTCAAAAACCAGTAATTTTAGTAGCAAACAAATACGACAATCCTGGACTTGAAGAAAACGTATACAATATTTATGAGTTAGGCTTTGGCGAACCAGTTCGTGTTTCAGCAATTCATAAATTTGGAATAGAACAACTTGAAAGCGAAATCATAAAAAGATTTAAATCGCTTGATATAACAAAAAATCCTGAGAAAGAAATAAAAAAAGAGCTCACAGATATTTGTATACTTGGAAAGCCTAATGCAGGAAAATCATCACTCGTTAACGCTTTGCTTGGTGAAGAAAAAGTAATTGTTTCAGACATACCAGGAACTACCCGAGACATCACAGATACCGAAGTAAGCTTCGAAGAAAAAGCATATAACTTAATAGATACAGCCGGACTAAGAAGAAGAGGAAAAATCGAACGAGGAGTAGAAAAATTCAGCGCCTTAAGATCATTAAACGCAATTGAAAGATCAGATATAGTAGTTTTATTAATTGATGGAAACAAAGGTGTTACTTCTCAAGACTTACATATCGCACAACACGCCTTAGAAGGAGAAAAAGGTTTAGTTATAGCAATTAATAAAATAGATATCCTCGATGAAGACAAAAAGAATTGGATAATTAGAACATTGCGTCGTCGATTCACTTTTATACCTTGGGCACCAGTCATCTTCTTATCAGCGAAAAACAAAAAAAATATATTCCAAATATTTAGAATTGCTGACGAAATAAACTTTGAAAGAAAAAAACGAATCGACACTCCAGTATTAAATAGTTTTCTGCAAAAAATCACATATAAACACATGCCTGCAAGCAGCAAAACTAAAAAGCCAAAATTCATGTTTGGAAGCCAAGTAGACACAGAACCACCAAAATTCTTATTATTCTTCAGACATGCAAAAAATCTCCACTTCTCTTATCCAAGATACCTTGAGAACGAAATAAGAAAAGAATATGGATTTACAGGAACGGCAATAAACATAAAAGTAAAAGCTAGCGTAGGAAAAGAAAAGAAAGAGAAAAAGTAAAACCTACTCATCCTTCATCATCTTCACAATCCCCATAGGCGACTCAACCCTTGAAAAATAAGAACATCCAACCATTCTCAATAAATATCGAACCTCACCAGCAACCTCTTGCTTTGCAGCAATTTCATAGTCTGAACCATCAAGTCTAACAACATCACCAACTTCATAAACAGAAATTAAACTTTTTCTAACAGCATCCCTTAAATCATTAGTAATCTTATACTCCTTATTCTTAGGTAACGCTTCAAAGTTATCGCCAATTTCCTCACTCATTTATTATCGTTAAAAACTCTTTACTAAGCAATCTATCATCTTTTTCCTTTTTTCCAATCCAAGCTAAATTATATTGATTTCTTCGATCAATATTATGGAACTTTAAAATATGCTTAGTAATTTTTAATCCATGGCCAGACTCAATAGCTTTCATCTTCAATTTTGCTCTTTTTATTTGCCATTTCATCAATAAAATTTCCATAAAATCACCGAACCTACCACTAAAAATAAATCTTAAAAAAAACTTAAATCTATAAGAAAACCACCCAACTTTAACTACACGATCATACCCAAATTTAATTTTTTTATCTTGAGGATAAAACTCCTTAATCCAATTATTTCTCACAATGAAATCCTCAGGAAAACCTGGCTCAACCACAACAGGCTTCAAATTAGCAACCCAATATGCTAAATAATAGTCATTTTCATTTGCAATAATTGACAAATCCATTTCTTTTTCATCAACAAAAAAACTCAGACAAAATCTTCCTGCAACCTTATCTGAATGCCTTCGTACTCCCAAAATATGAAACAAAAATGTAACTATAGATCTCACCAAAAACAATCGATTTTCTTTAGCTACTATAAAAAGATCAATATCGCTTTCTTTATCTATTTTACCAAAAGCTAAATTATTACAAACCGCAACCATTTTAATAAATGGAATCCAGTTCAAAAATCGACAATAAAATCTGACTCTTTTCCAATATACTTGCTCCAGACTTTTCACAATCAAAAATTAGAAGATTACAATTATCTTAAAGTAGCTTTTCACAAAAAACCAGAAATCTTCTATAATAAGACAAAATTCAAGAAACAATATGAGTGAAATAGAGAAAAAAATTGCAAAAACACTAAAAAATCTCCCAAAATCACCAGGTATTTATCGAATGATCAATAAAAATGGTGAGGTTATTTATATAGGAAAGGCAAAAGATTTAAGCAAAAGAGTAAAGCAATACTTCAAAAAAAACTATCACCATTCAACAAGGACAAAAAAATTAGTTGAAAAAATACAGGATATAAAATACACCGAAGTCGACAGCGAACTAGAAGCAATGATTCTAGAAAAAAACCTTATTAAACAATTCCAACCCAAATATAACGTCATAATGAAAGACGACAAAAGTTACGTCTACATTAAGATAACAAATGAACAATTTCCAAGAGTCCAAATCGTCAGACAAATTGAAAAAGATGGCGCAAAATATTACGGACCTAAATCAGCAGCCCATAAAGTAAAAACAACTTTAAAACTCTTAAAAAAATTATTCCCATTTAGACACTGTGGACTAGGAATTGAATTTTTAGAGAAAGGTGAAATCGATAACAAAGGTGAAGGCAAACATAAAGTAAAAATAACAAAAAAAGTAATCAAATATCCATGCTTAGATTACTACATTAAGAGATGCATAGCTCCTTGCATTGGAAAATGCACACCAGAAGAATACGCAAAAATAATTCAAAACGTAGAAAATTTCCTCGAAGGAAAAGCAGACGAAGTATTGAACGATCTTCATCAAGAAATGATGCAACTCGCAAAGGATAAAAAGTTTGAAAAAGCGGCAAAAATTAGAGATAAAATCCAAAAAGTAGAAGACATCCTTGAAAAACAAAAAGTTTCTGATCCAAATCGAAAAGATACAGACGTAATAAACTACTGCATCACACACAACAAAGCTTACTTCAATTTATTCCAAATTAGAGATGGAAAACTAATAGGACAAGAAAACTTTGTACTATCAGCTCAAGATAGAGAAGAAAAATCGGAAGATGAAGAAGTTTTAGAAGCTTTTATGAATCAATATTTTTCAATGGCAACGGACATACCAAAAGAAATTCTTATTCCTCATAAAATTCAAAATAAGGACAATATTAAAGAAATGCTTAAAAATGATTTTAACAAATCAGTAAAAATATTAATCCCAAAAATTGGGGAC
>CAYNUR010000152.1:0-3484 GCA_964400435.1 uncultured Candidatus Peribacteria bacterium | reverse complement strand
CCAGAAATAACATTGGCCACAACCTGCTCGGTATAAGGGCCTGAAGATTTAACAACATCTACTGTAACAGCGGCAGAAACACCTGGGCCGTTAACAGCTCCTCCGTCACTTCTCGTTCCGGAGCTTAAGTCGCTAAATAAGTCTTGAAAAGATTGATAATTGGTTGCGGAGGCACTACTCGTCTTGTCGATAGTGTAGCTCCCTGAAAGTTGAGCGCTAGAATAAGTTGCACAAAACAGCATCAATGACAACATTGACACTCCTTGAACAATCCGATTAAGCACTCGATTTAGAGTGTAATAATTTTTCATAAGCAATAGTTAAGAGTGTCAAACGTATGGATAAAATATTTTTTATTTACAAGTTGCTATGTCATTTTTTTTAATTCTGTTCCCACAACAACAACAAAACTGCAAAAGAAGAAACACGCTACCCTTTGTTTTTCAACTAGTTATATTTAAGACTTTCTTTTTGTAATGGAAACGTCATTTTAATCCATTTTAAATTCAACAACCTAAACACAAACAAAAAGCCACGCATATAAGCGTGGCTTTAAGTCTTAATCATTGCCTATGTTATAAAATCACTTGCTTACGGTGATTCTCTCGGCCGAAATTTGGTCTCCGTTCTGTACGTATACTACATACACGCCCGAAGCTACTTGACTCAGATCAAAGTCGTAATCGCTCTGCAAAGAACTTCCCTCTGCTACTACCACTACTTGTCCAGTCATACTCACTACTCTTATCTGCATTCCATCCTGTGGTTGATCTACATTTAAGTGGAACTTACCGCTGGTTGGATTTGGATAAACACTAATTAATCCGCTATTCTCTAATTGTTCTACTGCACTCAAGTTTATCGTTACCTCTTCACAGCTCTCATCTGTACAGCCTTGTTTGTTGGTAGCTGTAAAGCAAATGGTATAGGTTCCGGAATTTGTGCTATATGTATATACAGGGGATGCTTCTGTGGATGTTCCTCCATCGCCAAATCTCCACTGCATAAAGGTGTAGTCTGCGGTATTCATATCATCCAATACCGGACGTACTTCTTTTCCACTCTTGTTTGCACTAAATGTTGTGGTTGGTGCAGCTACTACCTGAATGGATTTTACCATAGTATCATTACAGCCTCCAGGTGACGATGCAATCAATGTAACATCATACGTCTTAGACTGATCTACGGTAAAGATGTGAACTGGGTTACTTACATCATACTCACTTCCGTCTCCCATTCTCCAGCTAAATTCCATATCGCCTCCAGATACTGTTGACTTGTTTACTGGAATAAACTCGGTTTGCTCACATACATCTTCTGCTGTAAAGTCTGCTTTTGGCTGTATTCTTACATTAAACTCTTGTGTTAAGTTGCTGATACATCCATTGGTATTCTCTACTCTTAATGTAACAAATTTTCTTCCTATTTGCTCAAAGTAGTGATTTACCTGTGTATTGTTGCTGCTGGCCTCATTGTTAATGTTCCAGAAGAAACCACTGGTTCCTTGATCGTTAGTCTGACCTGTAAACGCAAAGGTCATATCACTTCCGTTACATGGCTCTGAATAAGCAAAGTCTACTTCTGGTGATGGTGATATCTCTACTGTTTTAGTAATAGAATCTCTACAACCGAATTCTGAGATTGTGGTGTATTTTACATCATAGTTACCTGCCTTTGCAAAAACATGCTTTGGATTAGAAATATATGAATTTCCGCCATCGGTAAAGTCCCATATACTTCCCGCTCTTCCAATTACGATCTCTGCTTGGCTTAAGAACTGTACGTCCTGGCCTGAACAGAATCCATTGTGATCAAAGTCTGCAGTTGGACGATCAAACTGTGTAGCAAACTTGCTTAATGAAGCCTTACATCCTTGGTAATCTACTGTTAAAGTTACAGTGTAGGTTCCTGGATCTGCATATTCATAGCTTGGACTCTCTGTATTGTTGATCGGTGATCCGTCGCCAAAGTTCCAATTATGAACCATTGCTCCTCCACCTATTACGGTAGATTTATTGGTGAATTCTATATCTACTCCCTCACAAGCATTCATCAAATCAAATGCTACTTCTGCTGTGGGTCGCACTTCTACCTGCTTGGTTAAAGTCTTCTTAAATTTAGGATAGTAATAGTTGTATGCCTTTAAGGTTACATTATAAGTTCCATAAGTACTGTAGGTATGGAAACCATCATAAATCTCTGAAGTATCTATCACATTTGGATCGCTGTCGTTAAACTCCCAAGTTGCCGCTGCTATATGATCTGGATCTATAGTTGTGGTATTGGTAGTTTCTACGATATCACCATTACACGCATCTTTAATATCAAAGCTTGGGATTGGCATTGGTGGTACAAACATGTAACGTCCTATTACTGAGTCACAGCTCGCATCTTCTATTTTAACTCCTACCCATACTATGGAATCGTATAATGATGGGTCTGGATCAAATTGTAATTTACCATTTACAGAACCGTTGGGTGGTACAATGGTAGCGCCATTGTTCTGCATCAACCCGTTGGGAGTCATAATATATGGTGTTGCAACCCATCCTGTGGTTACATTTCCGTAGTCTCCGTTGGTCTTGCCGTTGGGAGCTGTAAATTCATATTCTACTTCCTCCCCTGGAATGGTAACGTCAGGTTGTCCTTGATCTCCTAAGTTATAGTAACCCGGGTAGTAAGATCCCTTTGCAAAGTTGGCTCCATAAGGTGATGGTACTACATCGGCTGTTTGTTTTAAAACATCATTATATGAAGAATCATCTCCAGCCTCTAATTTTATGGTTATCGTTCTTGATACATTTGAAGACCCTCCTACAAATACCGCTGGGTTCTTTAATGTATATGTAATCGTTTGGTTGGGAAGTATTTCTTCTTCTATTGTTTCGGTAAATTTATTTATCCCATTATCAATAGAAATCGGAATATTTGATACCGGCAACACAAACTTATTGGTTACATCTACCGATACCTCTTCTTCTTTACCTCCACAATAGGTGCTGTTCTTTAAGTTAAAGTTATCTATGGCTATGTCGATGGTGTAAGTTCTACAACCAATATCTGGATTGCTGGTGTTGCGTTTCTCTCCTAAGATATCTTCAGACAAAGATGTTGCTATACCTTTATTTGCCATCGCAAAGGATGTTGGGGTATAGGCAAAATTATTAATCATTGAAAACTTAGGATCTACCTCCATGGCAGTTGCTTCTCTTGCTTTTTGCCATGCAGGCAAACTTGTAATATTAGCACTTACATACCATTGCGGCGCATTTCCTCTTCTATTTACCCAGTTGTTGTTAGACCATTTCCAATTGGTACCTTGGCCATAAGAATAGAACCAATATGAGGTATTGGTTTGATCTATAGAATCGATCAATAAGTTATTATACCATTGGTTATTATTGTCATAGTTGGTATAGAAGAAATAGGTTCCGTAATAGTTTCTAGTACCACTGGCAATAAACGTATTGTTGTATATTTTCAT
>CAYNUR010000151.1:0-3540 GCA_964400435.1 uncultured Candidatus Peribacteria bacterium | reverse complement strand
TAAAAAACATAAAAAAATAAAAAACCATAAAAAATCATAAACAATCATAAAAAATAACTCCAGGTGAACATTATGTGCCGCCGGCACAGCCGCGTTGGAAAGCCGATCTCGAATTCCAATGTGTTCTCTATGACACTTGGCGACGGATGGAGCTGGTACGCCGAGCAGGAGCACACGTCCGCCGCAAGAACTTTCAAGCTAGCATTAAGCTTGTATCTTCACTGGCCGCCGACCGTATTTTTCAAGCCGCAGCCGATCTTGGCGACAAGGCAGGTGTGAAAGAGATTTGTATGTCGAGGAAAACAGATCCGGCTCTGAAGCAAGCCATGCACGAACTGCTCATCTTCAGTTGCGAAGTCATCGGCTCTGACGGCGCGCGCCAGCAATTGCGCCACGAACAAATGGGTGATATGCTTCGATACGGCCCGATAGGTGGCTTCATGACTCCTAATGTTGCAGATACCCGAAGCCCCATCGTCGTTGTCCTCCACGCTGACGTGCAGAACGGAACGCTGGGCGGTTTGGATGATGACGGGAAGATGGAATCCTACAACATCGACCTCTTAGATGAATGCCCTGACATGCCTAAGGCGGAGGAGATGCTTCGTATCATCGCAAAGGATCCCGTCGCACAGGCGCGTTTTTTCATCATCTCCATGCGCCTTTACTGCGAACATGTCCTCGGACTCGGGCCTTTCGATGATAGTCTCCGGCATAATGGCAAGCACGACGGCGTGCGTTTTCCGGATGGTTACGCCGCGTCTCTGATGACCTACGCCATGAACTTCATTGCGTCATTGCACGGACCTATCGAGGAGCAGGCGCGCTTGAGTTGTCATTCTCACATGGTCTTTCAGTACGTGAACCGCCAAAGTCAGGCCTGGCTGCGCTCAATCTTGCGCAAGGAGACTGCAGAAGCACGGCAGGCACTGCGGAAATGGCAAGAGGCAGTTATAGCGGCAGTCGGAGCCCTTCAAATCACTTCCTCCGCCATCGTTCCTCTTCATTTCGTCGATGGCGCTGCCGACTTGGATGAGGAGATGGATCTTCGCAGCACGCCCTACTTGCCACATTGGCGTCGAGAAGACCGCTTTGATGGTGAATTGGAGAATGATGCGAAATATCCAGACAAGCGCCGCGCCGACGTACCAGCCGTGGGGCCTTTCCTCGACAGGCACTTGCAAGCTTATGTGGCCGCGCGGCCCGAGACGGAGAAAGATGAGCCCCTCAAGGAGAGAGGTCTCAGTCTCAAGGGCTCGGTGATGAGTCGCTTGCCACATTATCGTATCATGCCAGAGCGTGTGCAAACATGCTGTTGCCCTGGCTGCGAGAAAAGGCAAGCAGCAGCCCTGGATGAGGCGGAGTGGTCAGAAGTTCGGAGGCGTGCGGAAGCTGCTATCTTCGCTCGCGACTTCGCGGCTGACCACTGGGAACTCTGCGCGTTGAGTGGCCACATCCACAAGCATCATGACACATGCTTCAAATACGTGGAAGATGCTGTTCGCCGCAAACCTCAGCATTGTCGTTTTGGCTTCGTGCACTTCGTACGCCTCTGGCTTCGCAAAACCACGGATAGCGAAGGTGAAGCGCTTGCCAAGGAGCAGATCGTCGAGCGAGTTCTAGCCAGGGTTGGCAAGGAACCCAACTTACCACGATGGCCCAGTGACTCCGAGCAACCTGATCTCTATAACGCTCCCATTATCGCGAAGAAGGCTCTCTTCACCGTGCCCGCTTCTTTGGGCGCCAGCGTTGAGGTAGATGATCGCCAGGCCAAGCGCGGGCGTATCAAGACAGTCTCCTTCAATCCTCGCGAAGGTTCGACGACGCTGGGTGGTAAAACATCTCATCGAGGAAACTTGGATTACCAGGATTGCCGGCGGACACTCACGGATGGTTTCGAGATCGCCGAGAATGCTCGAGATGGCCTGCGCCAAGATGCGACGGTAGACGTCCATACCTCGGCCCAAGGCGCGAAGTCTACGACAATGCTTTGTAGATTGGATTTCAGCGCACGCCGCAGCGTTGCTGCGTTCCAACGGAGCATCACGCAAGGGCTCGACGCATCTTCGCAGACTCACGCGACTATTGTGGCTTGCTTGGAGTCTTACATCAGCGACAGCGATCAGAAACATCTTTGCGCCGTGGCCAGGGCTTACGTGCTGGAGGACATACCTCGCCGCGGCGCCGTCGAGCTTCCGCGCATCGGAGATGCAGGCCTCAGCGCTGAACAGCGACGCTTGCGTGTAGATATAGTGGAATCGATAACAGAAGGCGTGCGAAGTGGTATCCAGACAGCATTCTATACTTGCGATTATAGCACCAAGCCAAATATGACGTGTGCACCTCTGCTCAAGCATCTTGCCCATGGCATGGATGGCTTAGAACAGCAGATGCGTGTGGAAGCAGAAGCGGAGAGAATCAATTCTATGATTGAGAAGGACAGCTTGCTTGCTCCACAGGAGAGCGCGGATAAAAATGCTTCGAGCTCCACGACCTCGGCTACAACATCTTTCAGCAAGGAACAGGATGCAGCGCGCCGGCGCCTCATCCGCTTGTGGTCCTCAGCGAATCATGCTGTCGTGAAAGGTTGCTGCCTCATGGCTATTCAGCTTATGACACGCCGCGAAGCTATCCGCACCCATCGTCATTGGAGGTTGTTTATGAAACGTCCTATTTGGTCCGCGGAGGCAGCACTCAGAGCTGAGGAGAGTGACCTTGCAGTGAAGCCACCCGTGCAGGATCATCAGCTCACTGCCGTACAAGTGACCCAAGCAGATACTGAAAGCGGTGCGGATCCTACCACTCGCGACAAGGAGTACCGGATGAGCAGCAACGCTTATTACGACGATTGGCTTCATCGCGGCGATCATCGTCTGCTGCGCGGCATGAATCATTATGTCTACGGCATCTACGTGGACGTGGT
Source organism: uncultured Candidatus Peribacteria bacterium (assembly GCA_964400435.1). Lineage (GTDB taxonomy): Bacteria > Patescibacteriota > Gracilibacteria > UBA1369 > LOWO2-01-FULL-3 > CAYNUR01. Next base: position 617 of record CAYNUR010000151.1, on the reverse strand, counting down.
TCCCAGGGTTACGGCGCAAATTAAGGGCTTGCGATATTATCCTTTCGTTGAGCATTACACGAAGTCGGATTCCTACGTTCAAGTCGTCAATGAGGCGCCACGGACTCCTTTTCTGCACGGCATTACGATGCCGACGCGGTCGAAGGATCTACCGAGAAACTCTTTGGTTCATGCTTGCTTGTTGCGCCCAACAGGATGTCGTTGCAAAGAGGACTGCGGCAATCCTCGAGCACATTCTCTTCTTTACATTGCTGCAGCTGCGCCGGCGCCCGCTGCCATACCTCTGTATGGAAACACCAAGCCGAGCGGTCGTGCTCGCTGTCTCCAGGGCGCTGAGCGCTTCCAGCAACCATGGCGTGCATACGAAGCACATTTGCAAACTCTCGCTCGACGCGCTGACGACAAAAGAGTGTTGCAAAAGCGGGTGCTCACCCTCACAGACGTAACGTGTCAACGTCGATGGTTTCTAGAAGGCGCGGAACGAGACACCCTCGTGCAGAAGTGGCTCTTGCCGTGGCTCTGCGGTGCTGGTCGCCATTGCTACAGAGGTCTATGTCCAGCAAATCATCAAACCATGTTAATATATATGTACATGTTTATATGTATATGCACATGAA